>NZ_JBHVMF010000026.1:0-122178 GCF_042797055.1 Streptomyces sp. NPDC057854 | reverse complement strand
GGGGGGGGGGGTGGGGGGGGGGGGCCGGGGCGGCCCGCGCCCCCCGGCGCGCCGCCCCCGCCCCCGTACCCGCTCCGCGCCCGCCGTCGCGCCGGCCGGAGGTGATGCGCTGCTGACCGGCCCCCGCCTCTCAGCAGCCCGTCCCCCCGACCCCGCACCCGCGAGGAGCACCGCCATGCCGTCCGACCCGTACGCCGTCCTCCAGGCCCTGCTGCGCGCCGAGGCCGCCCGGGGCCGCCGCGCCGCCGAGCACCCGGCCGAACCGGCCCCCGCCCCGGAACCCGCGCCCGCCCCGCCGGCGCCGCACCCCGCACACCCCGAGCCCCCGGCCCGCTGACCGACCCGGCCGCCCGGCCCCCGACCGGGCGGCCCTGCCGGGCCGGACCGCCGGCCCCGCGCCCCGGAACCACCCCGTTTTCTCAGGGAGAATCCGGATTGCGCCCGCCCACCCGTCCGTACGACGCTGGCCGGATGACCTCGACCGACCGGAACGCCCGCCCCGATCGGTCCACCGGAGCCCCCTCCGGACCGGGCCCCGACACCGCACCGCCCGCCCCCGGCGCCGCCGCCCGGCTCGGCCGGCGGTGCCTCGCCGTCGCGCGGCGCCCCTACTGGGACCGGCCCAGCCCCGCGTACCGCGTCCGGCGCTGGCCCGACCTCACCGCCCTCTGCCTCGCCACCCTCTTCTTCTGGTCGAGCCTCAGCCCCTCCCTCGTGCCCCGCCCCTGGTACCTCCAGGGCATCGTCGGAGGCATCACCGCCGCCATCGGCTACGCCCTCGGCTCCACCCTCGCCTGGCTGGTCCGGGCCGTCGTCCGCCGCCTCCCCGGCGAGCGGATCCGCGCCCGCTGCTGGCAGGCGTACTGGCTGCTCGCCCCGCTCGCCAGCGTCTGGCTGATCTCCGAGTCGGCGCGGATGCAGCGGCGGCTGCGGGTCCTCCAGGACCTGCCGCCCTCGCTCACCTGGCACACCCCGACGATCGCCCTCATCGCGCTCGCGCTCCTGGCCCTCGCGCTGCTCCTGGCCCGGCTCGTCCGGCTCGGCGCCGTCACCCTCATCCGGCTCCTCGGCCGGCTGCTGCCCCGGCCCGCCGCGTACGCCACCGGCGCGCTGCTCACCGCGCTCGCCGTCCTCGTCGGCGTCCGCGACATCGTCTACGACCGGGGGATCGTCGACCTCGCCGACCGCATCGCCGCCGCCACCAACGGCGGCACCAAGGACGGCATCACCCGCCCCGTCTCCCGCTCCGTCTCCGGCGGCCCCGGCTCGCTCCTGCCCTGGGAGTCCCTCGGCTACGAGGGCCGCAACTTCACCGGCTCCACCCCCAGCCGGGCCGCCCTCACCGCCTGGACCGGCCGTCCCTCCCGCGACCCCGTCCGCGTCTACGTGCCGTCCACCCCGCCCGTCGCCTTCGCCGACGACCGCCCCTTCGCCGCCCAGGCCGCCCTCGCCGTCCGCGAACTCGACCGCACCGGCGCCTTCGACCGGGCCGTCCTCGCCGTCGCCGGCACCACCGGCACCGGCTGGGTCGACCCGAAGGTCGCCGAGGCCTTGGAGTACCTGCACGGCGGCGACACCGCGATCGTCGCCGTCCAGTACTCGTACCTGCCCAGCTGGGTCTCCTTCCTCGTCGACAAGGAGAAGGCCGGCCAGGCCACCCGCGCCCTCCTCGACGCCGTCCGCGCCCGCCTCGACACCCTGCCCGCCGGCCGGCGCCCGAAGCTCGTCGTCACCGGCGAGAGCCTCGGCGCCTACGCCGTCGAAGCCTCCTTCGGCACCGCCCGCGCCCTCCTCGACGGCACCGACGGCGCCCTCCTCATGGGCCCGCCGGACTTCTCGCCGATCTCCCGGGAACTGCGCCGCGACCGCGACCCCGGCAGCCCGGTCTGGCGCCCCCAGTACCGGGGCGGCAGCCACGTCCGGTTCGGCCAGTTCCCGGCCGCCGACCTCGCCCGCCCCGCCGCCGTCTGGCGCCACCCGCGCGTCGTCTACCTCCAGAACGCCTCCGACCCCGTCGTCTGGTGGTCGCCCGCGCTCCTCCTCGACCGGCCCGCCTGGCTCTCCGGCCCGCTCGGCCCCGACATCACCCCCGACATCCGCTGGTTCCCCTTCGTCACCTTCTGGCAGACCTCCGTCGACATGGCCGTCTCGTACGGCGTCGACGCCCCGCACGGGCACCGCTATGGCGCCGGAGCCGTCGACGGCTGGGCCGCCGTCGTCCCGCCCGACGGCTGGACCACCGCCGACACCACCCGGCTGCGCGCCTTCCTCGCCCACCGCGACGCCCCCTACTGAACCCCCGCCCGCCCCGGCATGACCTCACGGGTAATCGACCCGGACCCGCCCCCGGCGGCACGATCGGAACCACCGGGACCCGGGCGGCGCACTCCGCCCGGGCACCGGCCCCGCGTCCCGCACGTCCCCCTCAGGAGGGTGATCCGTCATGTCCCAGGCCCTGCTCGCCGGTCTCGCCCGCACCACCCGCCCGCAGACCATGCTCCGCCGGTTCCTCGCCCTCGACGCCGTCGTCACCGGAGCCAACGGCCTCGCCTATGCGCTCGCCTCCGGCCCGCTCGGCGACCTCCTCGGTGTGGACCCCGGCCTGCTCCTCGGCCTCGGCCTCTTCCTCACCGCCTTCGCCGCCGGCGTCGCCTGGCTCGCGAGCCGCCCGCAGCCCCCGGCGCTCGCCGTGAAGCTGGTCGTCGACGCCAACCTGCTGTGGGCCGTCCTCAGCCTGGTCGCCCTCGCCGCCTGGCTCGACCCGACCACCGCCGGTCTCGTCTGGACCCCGATGCAGGCCGGCACCGTCGCCGGCTTCGCCCTCCTCCAGTGGACCGCGCTGCGGGCCGCTACCCGCTGAGGGAGCGCAGGTACTCCGCCGTCGCCGGGTCGGCCGGGAGCAGCGTCTCGATGGCCAGCTCGGCGACGGTCACGTCCATCGGCGTGTTGAACGTCGAGATCGACGACACGAACGACAGCACCCGCCCGTCGTGCTCGATCCGCAGCGGCAGCGCGAAGTACGGGTACGGTTCCGGGTCCTCGGCGTCCCCGGCGCCGCCGCCCGCCGGCTCCGGCAGCGGATACGCCGTCACCTCCTCGTACACCGCCCGCAGCGCGTCCGACCGGGCGAACGCGATCTGCCGCTCCATCTGGGCCACCAGGTGCCCCCGCCACTCGCGCAGATTGCGGATCCGGGGCGCCAGGCCCTCCGGGTGCAGGGTGATCCGCATGGCGTTCATCGGCGGCGCCAGCAGCTCCTCCGGCAGCCCGTCGAGGAGCAGTCCGATCGCGCGGTTGGCGGCCACCACCGTGTACGTGCCGTCCACCACCAGCGCCGGATACGGCTCGTACCCCCGGAGCAGCCGCTCGATGCCGTCCCGCAGCGTCTCCAGCTCCGGGGCGTCCAGCGCCGACTCCGCGTACCGGGGCGCGTAACCCGCCGCCAGCAGCAGCGCGTTGCGGTCCCGGACCGGCACGTCCAGGTGCTCGGCGAGCCGCAGGATCATCTCCTCGCTGGGCCGCGACCGGCCCGTCTCCACGAACGAGATGTGCCGCGCCGACGAGTCCGCCCGCAGCGCCAGCTCCAGCTGGCTCAGCCGCCGCCGCTCGCGCCAGCCGCGCAGCAGCGCCCCCACCCCCGTGTCGCTCACGACCGTCGTCATGCGCAGACGGTATCCCAGAGGGGCGACCGGGTACGTTCCCCCGGGGAACGACCCGCACCGCCGACGCCAATCCGCCCCGCCCCCGCACCACCGACCGGAGGGAGCACGCCCGTGCCCACGCAGCCGCTGTCGCAGAAGGAGATCGAGGACCGTCTGCGGGAGCTCCCCGGCTGGTCCGTCGAGGACGGGCGCCTGGTCCGCTCCTACCGGCTCCCCGGCCACGTCGCCGCCACGGCCCTCGTCGTCCACGTGGCGAGCGTCCAGCAGGAGCTGGACCACCACGCGGACGTGACCCTCGGGTACGACTCCGTCGCCCTCGCCGTCTCCACCCACTCCGCCGGAGGCGCCCTCACCGACAAGGACTTCGCGCTCGCGGAGCGCGTCGAGGCCATCGCCCCGGCCCACGGCGCCCGCTGACGCCCCGTCGGGTCCGTAGGGTGTCGGCCATGGCGGACACCCTGCTCGACTACGAGACCGAGGCGGCCCACTACGACGAGACCCGGGGCGGCGTGCCCCGGGCCGAGGCGGCGGCCGGCGCCGTGCTGCGGCTGCTGCCGCCCGGCACCCGCACCCTCCTCGACCTCGCCTGCGGCACCGGCCTGGTCACCGAGCGGATCACCCGGCCGGGACTGCGCGTCCTCGGCGCCGACGCCGCCCACGCCATGCTGCGGACCGCCGCCGGGCGCCTCCCCGGCCGGACGGTCCGCGCCGACGCCCGCCGGCTGCCGTTCCGCGCCGCGAGCCTCGACGCGGTCAGCGCGGTGTGGCTGCTCCACCTGGTGCCGTACACCGGGGAGATCGTCGCCGAGGCCGCCCGGCTGCTGCGCCCCGGCGGCGTGTTCGCCGTCACCGTCGACAAGGACGCCTGCCACGACACCGGCAGCGACATCGACGCCGTGCTGCGCCCGCACCGGGCGGGCGCCGCCGCCCACGACCGCGCCGCGCGCGTCGACGCCCTCGCCGCCGCCCACGGCCTCGCCCCGGCCGGCGGCACCACCTTCACCGGCCACGGCCAGGGAGCCACCCCGGCGGCCACCGCCCGCCGGCTCCGCGCCGGCCACTTCGCCTCCTGGTTCCGCGGCGACCCGGCCACCGCGGACGCCCTCGCCGCCGCGCTCGCGGCCCTCCCGGACCAGGACCGTCCGCGCCCCGCCCCCGTGTACCGCCTCGCCGCCTACGCGAAGACGGTCTAGCCGCCCCGGACCGGCACCCCGAGCACCTACCCGGCGGCCACCCGGCCGCCGGCCAGCTCCAGGCGGCGGCCGGCGAAGCGGGCGCGGAACTCCCGGTCGTGCGAGACGGCGACGACCGCGCCCGGGAACGCGGCCACCGCCTCCTCCAGCTCCTCCACCAGCGCGGGCGCCAGGTGGTTCGTCGGCTCGTCCAGCACCAGCAGATCGGCCGGACGCGAGACCAGCAGGGCCAGTTCGAGCCGCCTCCGCTGCCCGGCCGACAGCGCGGCGACCGGCACCGCCAGGTCCTCCTCCCGCAGCAGCCCCAGCGCCAGCAGCTCCCCGGCGTGCTCCTCCGGCGTCCCCGGCCGGCCCTCCGCCCACACCGCCAGCGCCGGCCGGCGGGTGGGGGAGTGCGGCAGCTCCTGCGCGAGGTGGCCGACCCGGCCGGTCCGGCGCACCACCCCGGCGTCCGGCGCCAGTTCGCCCGCGAGCAGCCGCAACAGGGTCGTCTTCCCGGCCCCGTTGGGCCCCGACACCAGCAGCCGCTCCCCGGGTCCGATCCGCAGCGCGTCCACCGCCAGCCGGTCGCCGACGACCACGTCCGCCAGCTCCACCAGCGGCTCCTCCGACGGCTCCGCGTCCGCCTCCGCGAACCGGCCGCCGAAGCGCAGCGGCTCCGGCGGCGCCGCCACCGGCTCCCGCAGCAGCTCCTCCAGCCGGCGGCGGGCCGTCCGCACCTGCCCGGACAGCTTGTTCTCGCTGGACCGGCGGTGCTTGCCGAAGCCCTGGCCCGGGTCCTTCCCGGTCACCGCGAGCCGCCGGCCCGCCGCCGCGACCAGCTCCTCGGTCCGTGCGACCTCGTCGCGCCACTCCTGGTGCTCCTGCTCCCGGCGGCGCCGCTCGGCGGCCTTCGCCGCCCGGTAGCCGGCCCAGCCGTCCCCGTACCGCAGCACGGTCCGCCGGTCCCGGTCGACCTCCAGGACGGTCGTGGCGAAACCGCCGAGGAACGCCCGGTCGTGGGTGACGACCAGCGCGGTGCCCCGGTGGGCGGAGAGCCGGGCCCGCAGCCAGTCGACGGCGTCGCGGTCGAGGTGGTTCGTCGGCTCGTCGAGCAGCAGCAGCTCGGCCCCGGACGAGAGCACGCAGGCGAGCGCGAGCCGCGCCTGCTCGCCGCCGGACAGGGAGGCGAGCGGCCGGTCGGGGGTGAGGTGCCCGAGACCGAGGGCGTTCAGGGCGGCGGCGGTCTCGGCGTCGGCTGTGTAGCCGCCGCGCTCCTCGAAGCGGTCGAGGAGTTCGCCGTACGCGGCGAGCTCGTCCGGCCCCGCCGTGCCGAGGCCCGCCTCGGCCTCCCGCAACTCCGCCTCCAGCGCGCGGAGTTCGGCGAGGGCGAGATTGACGGCGTGCTGGACGGTGTCGTCGGGGCCGACCGGGTACGTCTCCGGCAGCGTCTGGGCGAGCCGGGCGACGGAGCCCGGGAAGGCGACCACGACCTCGCCCTCGTCCGGGGCCAGCGCCCCGTCGAGCAGCCGGAGCAGGGTGGACTTGCCGGAGCCGTTCTCGCCGACGACGACGGCCTTCTCGCCGGGCCGAACGGTGAACGACACCTGGTCGAGGACGCGGCGGTCACCGAGGACGACGCCGACGTGACGGAGGGAGAGCTGGGCGCGAGCGCGCATGGGGATTCCTCTGCGGGACGGGGCGGAAAAGGGCACGCGAAACCGGCCCACGGCCATGAGCGGCCGGGCCGGACCCCGGAATCAGAGGAAGAAGTAGTAGTGGTACGCACCCATGCCACCGAGGCTAACAGCAGCCCCGGACGCTGTCGCGGGACTTTCGACCCGCGGGCGGGAGGTGCCGACACGTTTGCCGTTCCGGCAACTTCTCTCGCGTTTTCCGTGAGGGACGGCGCACTCTTGCCGTATGACCCAGCATCGTGACGCCCACGCGGGCACCCACGCGCCGCACGCCCACGGCGCCCCCACCCATGCCCCCTCCCACACCTCCGGCCACGCCCACGCCCACGCGCACGGCGCCCACGCGCACGGCGACGGGGAAGCGCTCGACTGGGGGCGGCTCGCGCCGCTCCTGGAACGCCAGGCCGAGGTCGCCGGCCCCGCCTACCGCGAGGCCGCCGCATGGCTCGGCACGCTCGTGCCGGCGAGCGGCGTGCGCCGGCTCCTCGACATCGGCAGCGGCCCCGGCGTCATCACCGCGCTCCTCGCCGAGGCGTTCCCGTACGCCGAGGCCGTCGCCGTCGACGGCACCCCCGAACTCCTGGAACGGGCCCGCGCCCGCGCCGAGGACCACGGCCTCGGCGGCCGGGTCGCCACCCTCCGCGCCGAACTCCCCGAGGAGACCGGTGCGCTCGGCGAGGCCGACCTGGTGTGGGCCGGCAACTCGCTGCACCACCTCGGCGACCAGCGGGCCGCGATCGCGGACTTCGCGAAGCTGCTGCGGCCCGGCGGCCTGATCGCGCTCGTCGAGGGCGGGCTGCCGCTGCGGCACCTGCCCCGGGACATCGGCATCGGCCGGCCGGGCCTGGAGGCGCGTCTCGACGCCGAGCACGCCGACTGGTTCGCCCGGATGCGCGCCGAGCTGCCCGGAGCCGTCCGCGAACCGGACGACTGGCGCGCCCTGTTCACCGCCGCGGGCCTCACCCCGGCCGGCACCCGCACCTTCCTCGTGGACGTGCCCGCGCCGGTCCCGCAGGTCGTCCGCGAGCTGGCCGTCCGCCACTTCGAGCGGCTCCGCGAAGGCATGGGCGAACACCTGGGCGCCGAGGACCGCGCGGTCCTCGACCGGCTCCTCGACCCGGCCGACGAGCAGTCGCTGCACCGCCGGACGGACCTCTTCCACCTGACGGCCCACACGGTCCACACCGCCCGCAAGGGCTGAACCGCGCGGGCCGCCGCGGCGGCTCAGGAGGGCACCGGCTCCAGCCGCCACCACTGGAACGGCGAGTCGGTGTCCTCCCCCTGGCGGATGTCGGCGCCCTCGGCCGTCGACCCGTCCGCCACTTCGAGCAGCAGCCCGCTGATGAAGCTGACCAGCGCGACCGTGTCCGGCGACTGGACGTCCCGCTCGATGATCCACTCCTGGGCGCCGAAGTTGTTCGCCCGCCACTGCTGGACGAGCGCCCCCGGTTCCGTGGAGGCGTTCACCACGTCGAGCCGCTTTCCGCTGGCCGCGTTGACCAGGTGGTACAGCCCCCCGCCGTTCGGCACCGCGGACACCCGCCAGTGCTGCCCCGGCGCGTCCGCCGGAGCGCCCTGCTGCACCTTGGCACCGCCCCGCCGCGAACCGGCGTACACCTCCAGGACCAGCCCGCTGCCCACGTTCCGCACCCGGTAGAGCCCGTCAGGGACGGGGGCCGTGCCCCCGTCCGCCGTCCCCCGCACCGGGGCCTCAGGCCATGTTGAACTGGGCCGGGTCCGGGCCGAGGCGCCGGCCCTCGTCCAGCGCGCCGATCGCCGCGACGTCCTCGGCGTCCAGCTCGAAGTCGAAGACGTCGATGTTCTCCCGGATCCGGGACGGGGTCACCGACTTGGGGATGACCACGTTGCCCAGCTGGAGGTGCCAGCGCAGCACCACCTGGGCGGGGGTGCGCCCGTGCTTGCGGGCGATGGCGACGAGCGCCGGGACGTCGAGCAGGCCCCGGCCCTGGCCCAGCGGCGACCACGCCTCGGTCGCGATGCCCAGCCGGGCGTGCACGGCCCGGGACTCGGCCTGCGGCAGCTGCGGGTGCAGCTCGATCTGGTTCACCGCCGGCACCACCGAGGTCTCGGCCGTCAGCCGCTCCAGGTGCTCGGGCAGGAAGTTGGAGACGCCGATCGCCTTGGCGCGCCCGTCGGCGAGGATCTTCTCCAGGGCCTTGTACGTGTCGACGTACGCGTCCTTGGCCGGCACCGGCCAGTGGATCAGGTACAGGTCGACGTAGTCGAGGCCGAGGCGCTCCAGGGACGCGTCGAAGGCGCGCAGCGCCGAGTCGTGGCCCTGCTCGCTGTTCCACAGCTTGGTGGTGACGAACAGCTCCTCGCGGGCGATCCCGGAGGCGGCGACGGCCTTGCCGGTGCCGCGCTCGTTCTCGTAGATCGCGGCCGTGTCGATGGAGCGGTAGCCGGCCTCCAGGGCGGTGGCCACGGCCTTCTCCGCCTCGTCGTCCGGCACCTGCCAGACGCCGAAGCCCAGCTGCGGCATCGCCACGCCGTTGTTCAGGAGGACCGAGGGGACCGTGTTGTCCGTGCTCACGTGGAAGGGATCCTTACGTCGTCGTGGTCGTCGGCGGGCGCCGCGCGGACGCCTCGCCCCAAGGGCACAACGATCACCCGCCCCGCATGATTCCGCGACCCCGAAGCGACCCCGGAGCGACCCCGCCACGACCGCGCCGCGCGCCCCCGCCCGGGGCGGCCCGCGCCGGTCCCGTCAGCCGTACAGCGCGTCGACCTCCGCCGCGTACGCCCGCTCGATCGCCTTCCGCTTCAGCTTCAGCGACGGGGTCAGCAGCCCGTGCTCCTCGCTGAACGGGTGGGCGAGGATCCGGAAGGTGCGGATCGACTCGGCCTGCGACACCAGCGTGTTCGCGGCCACCACCCCGCGCCGGATCTCCGTCTCCAGGTCCGGGTCGCGGACCAGCTCGGCGGGGGAGAGCGGCGGCCGGTTCTGCACGGCGAGCCAGTGGTCGACCGCGTCCTGGTCGAGGGTGACGAGGGCCGCGATGTACGGGCGGTCGTTGCCGACGACCAGGCACTGGGCGATCAGCGGATGGGCCCGTACCCGCTCCTCCAGGCCGGCCGGCGCCACGCTCTTGCCGCCGGACGTCACCAGGATCTCCTTCTTCCGCCCGGTGATCGTCAGATAGCCGTCGGCGTCGAGCGCCCCGAGGTCGCCGGTGGCGAGCCAGCCGTCGTTCAGGACGGCGGCCGTCGCCCGCGGGTCGTTGAGGTAGCCGGAGAAGACCTGGCCGCCGTGGACCCACACCTCGCCGTCCTCGGCGATGTGCACGGTGGTGCCGGGCACGGGCCGGCCGACGGTGCCGTACCGGACCCTCCCCGGCGGGTTCGCGGTCGCGGCGGCCGTCGTCTCCGTCAGGCCGTACCCCTCGAAGACGGTGACGCCGGCCCCGGCGAAGAAGAGGCCGGTGGCCCGGTTCATGGCCGAACCGCCCGACATCGCGTACCGGATCCTCCCGCCCAGCGCCTCCCGCACCTTCGCGTACACGGTCTTGTCGAAGAACTGGTGCTGCACCCGCAGCGCCGCCGACGGCCCCGGCCCCAGCCCGAACGCCTTGTGCTCCAGCGCCTCCGCGTACTTCACGGCCACGTCCACGGCCTTGTCGAAGACCCCGGCCCGGCCCTCCCGCTCGGCCTTGCGCCGCGCCGCGTCGAAGATCTTCTCGAAGACGTACGGCACGGCGAGGACGAAGCTCGGCCGGAACGCGGCCAGGTCCGGCAGCAGCGCGGCGGCCGTCATCGACGGCTGGTGCCCCAGCTTCACCCCGCCGCGCACCGCCGCCACCTCCACCATCCGCCCGAAGACGTGGGCCAGCGGCAGGAACAGCAGGGTGGACGCCGGGTCGCCGGGGCGGGAGCGGAAGACCGGCTCCCAGCCGGCGAGCAGGGCGTCCGTCTCGGCCATGAAGTGCCCGTGGGTGAGTACGCAGCCCTTGGGGCGGCCGGTGGTGCCCGAGGTGTAGATGACCGTCGCGACGGACTCGGGGGTCACCGCCCGCCGGTGCCGCTGCACCACCTCGTCGTCGATGCCCGCACCGGCGGCGGTGAGCTCCGCGACGGCGCCCGGGCCGGCGTCCTCGCCGGGGTCGAGCTGCCAGAGCCGCTGGAGCCGGGGCAGCCGGTCCACCACCGAGCCGATCGTCATGGCGTGGTCCTCGTGCTCCACCACGCACGCGGTGACCTCGGCGTCGTGCAGCATCCAGAGGACCTGGTCGGCGGAGGAGGTCGGGTACACCGGCACGGGCTGGGCGCCGAGCGTCCACAGCGCGAAGTCGAAGAGCGTCCACTCGTAGCGGGTGCGGGACATGACGGCGACCCGGTCGCCGAACCGGACCCCGTGCGCCACCAGCCCCTTCGCCAGCGCCAGCACCTCGTCGCGGAACCGGGCGCAGCTCACGTCCTGCCAGGACCCGTCGGCCGCCCGGCGGGCGAGGGCGACCGCGTCGGGGGTGTCGGCGGCGCGCGTGAAGACGGCGTCCGCCAGCCCCCCGCTCAGCGGCGCCGCCTCGACGGGCGGCACGGTGAACTCGCGCACGGACCTGCTCCTCCCTCGACGGCTCGTGGCTGAAAGGGGCCGCTGTGACGGCTGCGGCGCCGTGACCGTACCCCACCGGGCGCGGCGGCGGGAGAACCTTCACCAAGCCGCGACATTCCCCCGTTCGTCCAGGTCAGACCGGGTGGGGCGGCAAGTGACGGCCCCCCGCCCCCCGTTGCGTACCGACCGGTACGCCCGGCCCCCGCCAACTCTCCACCGAATCTGTACCCCCCGCCCACGCCCCCACCCGGCCGAATATCCGCCCGCCGCCCCGCGGCACCCGGGCGCGGGCGGGGTCACCCCGGCGTCACCCCGGGCGGCGCAGGCCGTCGACGCCCCGGAGGATCGCCTCGGCGAGGGCGTCCGCCGCCTCCTGCGCCGCGCCGCCCCGGCGGCCCGTGCGCAGGACGAAGTCGACCCCGCCGAGGTCCGGGAGGCCCGCCCGGGGCGGTACGGGGACGAGGCCGGGCGGCAGCAGGCCCCGGGTGTGGGCCATGACGCCGAGCCCGGCACGGGCCGCCGCCACGTTGGCGCTCAGACTGGAGCTCGTGCAGGCGATCCGCCAGGCCCGGCCCTCCGCCTCCAGGGCCGCCAGCGCCCGGGCCCGGGTGATGCCGGGCGGCGGGTAGACGATCAGCGGCACCGGCCGCTCCGGGTCGAGCCGGAGGCCCGGCGCCCCGATCCACACCAGGACGTCGCTCCACACCGGCACCCCGCCGTCCCCGTCCGCCCCGTCGCCCCGCTTGGCCAGGATCAGATCGAGCCGGCCCGCCGCGAGCCGCGCCTGGAGCGTTCCGGAGAGGCCGACGGTCAGCTCCAGGTCCACCTCCGGGTGGGCGCGCCGGAACGACTCCAGGACCTCCGGCAGCCGGGTCGCCACGAAGTCCTCCGACGCGCCGAACCGCAGCCGGCCGCGCAGCCGCGTCCCGGTGAAGAAGGCCGCCGCCCGCTCGTGCGCCTGGAGGATCGTCCGCGCGAAGCCGAGCATCGCCTCCCCGTCCTCGGTCAGCTCCACGCTGTGGGTGTCACGGGTGAGGAGCGGCCGGCCGGCCGCCTCCTCCAGCCTTCGCACGTGCTGGCTGACGGTCGACTGGCGCAGCCCCAGCCGCCGGGCCGCCCGGGTGAAGCTCAGCGCCTGGGCGACGGCGAGGAAGGTGCGCAGCTGGGTGGGCTCGTACACCCGGCCGACGTTATCGCGGAACGTGATGACAGTCAGTGCGCTGTACGGGATTCCCGATGACCGGTGCGTCCACCAGGATGGGAACCACACGGCAAGCGCGACCGCGCCCCTTCCCCGCCCCGAGTGGAGCCATGAACCGACGCCCCCTCCTGCCCTCCTGGCTGCCGGTCGACGGCTACGTCCTCGCCCTGCTCGGCACCGTCGGCCTCGCCGCCCTGCTGCCCGCCTCCGGCACGGCGGCCCGGATCGCCGAGGCCGCCGCGACCGGCGCGGTCGCGCTCCTCTTCTTCCTCTACGGCGCCCGGCTCTCCACCCGGGAGGCGCTCGACGGACTCCGGCACTGGCGGCTCCACCTCACCGTCCTCGCCTGCACCTTCGCCGTCTTCCCGCTGCTCGGCCTGGTCGCCCGCGGCCTGGTGCCGGCCGTCCTCACCCCGCAGCTGTACGCCGGCTTCCTCTTCCTCTGCCTGGTCCCGTCGACCATCCAGTCGTCGATCGCCTTCACCTCGATCGCCCGCGGCAACGTGCCGGCCGCGATCTGCGCCGGCTCCTTCTCCTCGCTGGCCGGCATCGTGCTGACCCCGCTGCTCGCCGCGGCCCTGCTCGGCGGGCACACCGGCGGCCTCTCCGCCGACGCCCTGGTCCGGATCGTCCTCCAGCTCCTCGTCCCCTTCCTGCTCGGGCAGGCGCTGCGCCGCTGGGTGGGCGGCTTCCTGACCCGGCGGAAGAAGGTGCTCGGGTACGTCGACCGGGGCTCGATCCTGCTGGTCGTCTACACGGCCTTCAGCCAGGGCATGCTCGCCGGCGTCTGGCACCTGGTGACCCCCGGCCGGCTCGCGCTGCTGCTCGCCGCCGAGGCCGTCCTGCTCACCGTGATGCTGGCCCTGACCTGGTACGGGGCTGGGAAGCTCGGCTTCGGGCGGGCCGACCGGATCGCCATCCAGTTCGCCGGCTCCAAGAAGAGCCTCGCCGCCGGCCTGCCGATGGCGAGCGTCCTCTTCGGCGCGCAGGCGTCGCTCGCCGTGCTGCCGCTGATGCTCTTCCACCAGATGCAGCTCATGGTCTGCGCGGTCCTGGCCCGCCGCCGGGCCCAGGACCCCGAAGCCGCGGCCCCCGATCCCGAGGCGACCGGACCGGAGCCCCCGGCCGCGGACGCGACCGCCCGCGGGACGGGAGCCCCCGCCCCGTCCTCCCGCTGATCACCGGGCCGCTACGGTGACACCCATGCCCTCACTCGATCCCGGCCGCGCCCGCGCGCACCGCGCCCCCTTCCGGTACGGATCCCGTCCCTGCTCCCTCGTCGTCTGCCGCGGCTGCTGCTGCGGCGACCCCCGCAAGAACCCCGGCACCGACCACGCCGCGCAGCTCGACCGGCTCCGGGCCGCCGCCGCGGCCTCCGGCGGCCGGCTCGCCGTCCGCACCAGCGACTGTCTCGGCCCCTGCGCACAGGCGAACATCGTGGTCGTCCAGCCGTCGACGGAGGGCCGCCGCCGCGGCGGCCGGGCCGCCTGGATCGGCTTCACCCTCGACGACGACTGCCTCGACGACATCCTCGCCTGGACCGAGGCCGGCGGCCCCGGCCTCGCCCCGCCCCCGGCGACCCTGGCCCTCCAGATGATCGACCCGCCGAAGAACTAGGGCTTCGCGCCCTCCAGCGCGATCCGGTGCTCGCCCGCGTACACGTTCATGTCCGCCCCGCGCAGGAAGCCGACCAGCGTCAGCCCCGTCTCCGCCGCCAGGTCGACCGCCAGCGACGACGGCGCGGACACCGCGGCGAGCACCGGGATCCCCGCCATCACCGCCTTCTGCGCCAGCTCGAACGAGGCCCGCCCGGACACCAGCAGCACCGCCCGGTCCAGCGGCAGCAGGTCCTCCCGCAGCGCCCGCCCGACCAGCTTGTCGACCGCGTTGTGCCGGCCCACGTCCTCCCGCACGTCCAGCAGCTCGCCGTCCTCCGCGAAGAGCGCCGCCGCGTGCAGGCCGCCCGTCGTGGCGAAGACCTTCTGCGCCGCCCGCAGCCGGTCCGGCAGCCCGGCGAGCAGCGCCGGGGAGACCCGTACCGGGGGAGTGTCGGCGATCGGGAAGCGGGCCGTCGTCCGCACCGCGTCCAGGCTCGCCTTGCCGCACAGCCCGCACGACGAGGTCGTGTAGACGTTCCGCTCCAGCGTGATGTCGGGGACGGCGACGCCGGGCGCCAGCTGCACGTCGACCACGTTGTACGTGTTGGTGCCGTCCTCCCTGGCGCCCGCGCAGTACACGATCGACCGGACGTCGGCCGCCGACGCCAGCACCCCCTCGCTCACCAGGAACCCCGCCGCCAGCGCGAAGTCGTCGCCCGGCGTCCGCATCGTGACGGCGATCGGCCGGCCGTTCAGCCGGATCTCCATCGGCTCCTCCGCCACCAGCGTGTCCGGCCGCGCGCTCACCGCGCCGCCGCGGATCCGCGTGACTCGCCGTCGCTCGGTGACCCGTCCCATCCGCGCCGCCCTCGTTTCCCTCGCCGTTCCCGCCCGACCCCGACATTCTCCGTCACCCCGGCACCCCGCACCGCCCGCCCCACCCGGTGTGCCACCTGACCCCTTGTCACGGTCGGACAGGCGACCCGGGGGAATCTTGGTGGTTTACGTCACCTGTTACCCATCAGTCGCTGGCAAGACTGGGTGGCTCCTGCCGCAGAACGAACCATCGAGGGGGTCCCGGGATGACGGGCACTCGCATCGCCGCGCTCGGGCACTACCAGCCCGCCAAGGTGTTGACCAACCACGACCTGGCCGAGCTGGTCGACACCAGCGACGAGTGGATCCTCAGCCGGGTCGGCATCCGCACGCGGCACGTCGCTGGCCCCGGGGAACCCGTCGACGAGCTCGCCGCGCACGCCGCCGGCAAGGCGCTCGCCGCGGCCGGCCTCACGGCCGCCGACATCGACTACGTCGTCGTCGCCACCTCCACCGCGATCGACCGCTCGCCCAACACCGCCGCCCGGGTCGCCGCCCGCCTCGGCATGGGCGCCCCCGCCACCCTCGACCTCAACGTCGTCTGCGCCGGCTTCACCCACGCCCTCGCCACCGCCGACCACGCGGTCCGCGCCGGGGCCGCCCGCCGCGCCCTCGTCATCGGCGCCGACAAGATGACCGAGATCACCGACTGGACCGACCGCACCACCTGCGTCCTCACCGGCGACGGCGCCGGCGCCGCGATCGTCGAGGCCACCGAGACCGACACCGGCGCCATCGGCCCGGTCCTGTGGGGCTCCGTCCCCGAGATGGGCCACGCCGTCCGCATCGAGGGCACCCCGCCCCGCTTCGCCCAGGAGGGCCAGAGCGTCTACCGCTGGGCCACCCAGAAGCTCCCCGCCCTCGCCCGCGAGACCTGCGCCCGCTCCGGCATCGCCCCCGAGGACCTGGCCGGCGTCGTCCTCCACCAGGCCAACCTGCGGATCATCGAACCGCTCGCCGCGAAGATCGGCGCCGTCAACGCCGTCGTCGCCCGGGACGTCGTCGACTCCGGCAACACCTCCGCCGCCTCCGTCCCCCTCGCCCTCGCCAAGCTCGTCGAGCGCGGCGAGCTGCCGTCCGGCGCCCCCGTCCTCCTCTTCGGCTTCGGCGGCAACCTCTCGTACGCCGGCCAGGTCGTCCGGGTGCCCTGAACGCACCCCCGCGTGCCCCGGACGGCGCAGCGCGCGCGGGGACCGGTGGCGGCGCCCCCGCGCCGCCCCTAGCTTCGATCGCGGCGGGGGTCCCGGACGCCGGCCGGCCCCGGACCCGGACGCGGAGCGGCTCCGCGCCCGTGCCCCCGCCGCGACCGGAGGACCGCATGCGCGCGATACGTACCGCTTCCGCCGCCCTGCTGCTCACCGCGGCCACGGCCCTGTCCGCGCCCACGGCCTCCGCCGGTGACGGGACGACCCCGGATGTCACCTCCTTCGGCTTCTCCGTCACCCCGCGCACCGTCGCCCCCGGCGGCACCGTCACCCTGACCGCGGACGGCTGCGAGGTCCCGTCCGTCACCGTCACCTCGGGGATCTTCGACACCGTCACCCTCACCGAGGGCCGCCCCGGCACCGCCACCGTCGACCTCGACGCGAAGGCCGGCGCCGCGTACGAGATCGCCTTCGACTGCAAGGGCGAGCGCGGCACCGCCACCCTGACCGTCGCCCATGGCACCACCCCGCCGGCCCCGGTCACCCCGGCCGACCCGTCCGTCCCGCCGCCCGCCCCGCGCAAGGGCGTCAAGGCCGGCTTCGGCGGCTCCACCGGCTCCGACGCGCTCGGCGCGGCCGCACTGGCCGCCGGCACCGCCCTCATCGCCGGGGCCCTGGGCGCCGCCGTCGTCCTCACCCGCCGCCGCGGCCGCACCGGCGACCGCCCCTGAGACGGCCCCTCCGCCCCGGTGTGACGAGGTCCGGGGCGGAGGGGCGACCAGCACCGCACCCCAGCCGAGGAGGCCGAGCCCGTGGAGAGCGCGTACGGCCGCCGCGGCGCCTGGGGCGTCGTCGCGGTCCTCCTCCTCGCCGGTGTCCACCTCGTCCGCGGCGGTACGGAACAGCTCACCGCCGCCGGCCCGCCCCGGCCCCTCGTGGCGGACGCCCCGGCGGCCCCCGCGCCGCCCCCGCCCCCGGCCCGCCCGGGCCTCCCGGCCGCCGCCCCGCTCGCCGTCACGATCCCCGCGCTCGGCGTGGACGCCCCGCTCACCGGCGTCGGCCTGGACGCCGACGGCTGGATCGAGGCCCCGCCGCCCGAGCACCCCGGCCGGGCCGGCTGGTACACCGGCGCCGTCACCCCCGGCGAACCCGGCACCGCCGTCGTCGTCGGCCACGTCGACACCCCCACAGGCCCGGCCGTCTTCCACGCCCTGGGCTCCCTCACCCGCGGCCGGACGGTCGAGATCCGCCGGGCCGACGGCCGGACCGCCGTCTTCACCGTCCACGGCGTCGAACTGGTCCCGAAGGATGGCTTCCCCGCCGACCGCGTCTACGCCTCCACCGGCACCCCCGAACTCCGCGTGATCACCTGCGGCGGTCCCTACACCCGCGCCGCCGGCTACACCGGCAACGTCGTCGTCTCCGCCCGCCTCACCGCCGTCCGCTGACCTGACGTATTCCGGTCAGGGACTGGCCTGGACCAACGCCCCGGGGAGAAGGTGGGACCCGGAGCGGGCGTCGGGGGGCGCCAGGCTCCAGGCCGCCGAGGCGGCATCCCCGGGGATGGGCGGTCCCCGTGCGCCCGGGTCGCGGCCCGGGGTCCACCCGGCGCACGGGACCGCCCCCTCCCACCCACCCCACGACTGACCACGGAAAACGCCGGTGAAAGCGCCCGCGAACCCCTGGTAGAGTTATCCATGTCGCCGCGGGGAACACCCCGCGAGCCGACAGACACCTTGTCCGGGTGGCGGAATGGCAGACGCGCTAGCTTGAGGTGCTAGTGCCCTTTATCGGGCGTGGGGGTTCAAGTCCCCCCTCGGACACCACACGAAGCGCCGGTCGACTCCACGTCGACCGGCGCTTTCGGCATGCCGTGCCTACGCTGGGAGGATCCCTCTCGGGGAGCGGGGAGGCGTGCCATGCGCGACGCGAACGGGTCCGGCTCCGGCACACCCCCGTCCGGGCCGCCGCCCGGACCCCTCAGCGGATCCACCGCCCGGCCGCCGCGCCGCCGCGGGTGGCTGCCCGCCCTGATCGGGGTGCTCGTCCTCGCCGTCGGCGTCGCCGGCCTGCTCGCCGGCACCGGCGCGTTCCGGGGCGGCGACGGCGGGGAGACCCCCGCGCCGCCCGCCCCCTCGTCGGCGGCCGGGACCACCACCGCCTCCGGCACCCCGCCGCCGGGTACGAGCCCGGCCGCCGGACTGCTGCCCTTCGGCCGGACCCACCGCTTCCCCGACGGGGTCGAGGTGACGGTCTCCGCCCCCGAGCGGTTCACCCCGGCGGACACCTCGGCCGGGCACAAGGACGGGAACATCGCGGTGAAGGTCGAGGTGACCGTCCGCAACGGCTCCGGGGAACGGCTCGACCTCGTCACGGTGGTGGTGCGGGGCCGGGACGGCGACGGGCGCGAGGCGGTCCGCGTGTTCGACGCCGGGCAGAACGTCATGGCGCTCTCCGGCGGCCTGCTCCCCGGGCGGAAGGCCGTCGCCGACCACGGCTTCGACCTGCCGCCCCCCGCGGCCGACCCGTTCGAGGTCGAGGTGAACGTCGGCTTCGACGGCGACTCCGCCTTCTGGGGCGGCGCGGTGCCGTGACCGCGCTCAGTCCTTCCGCGCCACCACCAGCCGGCAGTGGGGGCTGCCGTCCGGGCGGTGGCCGAAGGGGGCGAGGGGCTGGTGGGTGACGGTGAAGCCGGACTCCTCCAGGCGGGCGCGGACGTCCGGGAGGCGGAAGGTGCGGTAGTACATGACGAAGCGGGGGCGCCAGACGGCGTTGCGGACGCGCATCGCGGCGTCGAAGGCCCACAGGGTCCAGTAGGCGCGGGAGCCGACCGGCGGCGGGGCCGGGAGGGGGAAGGCGAAGGTGCCGCCGGGGCGGAGGGAGGCGTGCACCTGGGCGAAGAGGGTGCGCTGGGCGTCGGGGAGGAAGTGGCCGAAGGCGCCGAAGCTGACCGCCAGGTCGAAGGCGGGGGCGAAGGGCAGGGCCAGGGCGTCGGCGCGGACCAGGGTCGCCGCGGGGTGCCGGCGCCGGGCCTCGGCCAGCATGTTCGTACTGAAGTCGACTCCGGCGACGCGGCCCGCGCAGACCGAGCGGAGCACGCGGAGCCCGGCACCGGTGCCGCAGCACACGTCCAGGCCCGACGTGAACGGGCCCAGCTCCGCCAGGGCGTCGGCCACCGCCGTGAGGACGCGGTCCGGGGTGCGGAAGGGCGTGGCGTCGAAGGCGGGCGCCAGGAGGTCGTAGCCGTGCTCGACCGAGGAGAGCGCCTGCCGGGTCAGTTCGCGGAGGGTCGGGCCCTGCGGGGTGAACATGGGGCCGACTCTACGCAGCCGGGGCCCGGAGCGTCACAGGGCGCTGCGCACCTGCGGGGCCGGCCAGGCCGGGGCGATGCCGGTGAGCTGGCAGACCAGCAGGTAGAGCGGGATCGGCGGGCTGTAGGGCGAGGTGCCGTCCGGGTGGTGGATCAGGCGGGGGCCGCGGTCGGGGATCTCGGCGCCGGGCGCGTAACAGGAGGGCATCGGCCAGACCAGGTCGAGGTCGGAGCCGGCCGGGACGAGCCACCACCACCAGTCGGTGTCGGCGTACACGCAGCCCTTGGCGGGCAGCCGGGAGAGGATCTTGAAGCCGAAGCGGGCGGGGACGCCGACGGCGTCGCACCCGAGGCCGGTGGTGAGCCCGGTGGGGACGGCGAGGCGGGTGGCGGCGACGGCGGGGCCGTGACCGGGGCCCTGCTCGGGGGAGCGGCGGGCGCGGGGGGCGAGGAGGGTCGCCATCGACTTCAGCATGGCTCCCCCAGGGCGAGCGGAAGCTCCGCCCAGACGATCTGGGCCGTGCCGTGGCCGGTGCGCTCGGCGCCCCAGGCCGCGCACAGCGCGTCGACGATGAGCAGGCCCCGGCCGCGTTCGTCCGCGCCGCAGTCGCGTATCCGGGGGCCGGCCGGACCGCCCTCGTCCCGTACGGCGACGCGGAGGGCTTCGGCGCCCTCGCGGACCTCGCAGACGATCCGGCTGCTGGCGGTGTGCAGCACCGCGTTGGTGACCAGTTCCGAGACGACCAGGGCGGCCGTGTCGCGTATCTCGGCTCCGCAGCCCCAGAGGGCCAGCCGTTCCTCGGTGAGGTGGCGGGCGCGGCTCACGGACTCGGTGCGGGCGGGCAGCTCGAAGGCCATGCGGCGGAGGGGGGCGCGGTGGAGCGGGTCCCGGTGGTGCGGCTCGCGGTACCGGGTGTCGTGGGAGGCGGGATCGTGGCGGGTCTGCGGGCGCTGGGCCATGACTCGGGGGCTCATGAGACCTGAGGGCTGCGCGTTACCAGAGGCCACGACCGGTTCCTCACAACAGTGGGCAGGGCTGCCGTACGTCGCTGTCGCCGGGGCCCGGGGGAGGCGCACCGGCGGCAGCCTGTACTGGTTCACCGGAACACTGTCCTCCTGACTCGGACACTTGGCAAGTGGCACTCTGAAAATTGCAGAGTGCCGTGTTCTCTCTGGCGCGGTCTCGTGGCACACTCATCGAAACAGCGCGTCGGGGAGGTCTGAGAGTGAGCGAGCCGCGGTCCGCCCCCACGGTGGGGCAGGTCGTCCTCGGCCGGCGTCTGCAGGATCTGCGCGAGCGCGCGGGCCTCAAGCGCGAGGAGGCCGCCAAGGTCCTCCACGTCGCCCCGGCCACGATCCGCCGCATGGAGACCGCCGAGGTCGCGCTGAAGATCCCGTACGTCCAGCTGCTGCTGAAGGCGTACGGGGTCGTCGACGCCGAGGCGGAGGCGTTCGTCGCCCTCGCCGAGGAGGCCAACCTGCCCGGCTGGTGGCAGCGGTTCCACGACGTGCTGCCCGGCTGGTTCTCCATGTACGTCAGCCTGGAGGGGGCCGCGAGCCTCATCCGGTCCTACGAGCCCCAGTTCGTGCCCGGTCTCTTCCAGACCGAGGCGTACGCCCGCGCCATCCTGCGCAGCGGAGCGGTCGGCGGCGGCGGTGACGCCGCGCGCGAGGAGGACATCGAGCGCCATGTGGCCCTGCGGATGGAGCGTCAGTCCCTGCTGACCCGGGAGGACGCCCCGAAGTTCTGGGTGATCATGGACGAGACGGTGTTCCGCCGGCCGGTCGGCGACGGGCCCGAGGTGATGCGCGACCAGCTCGACCGGCTGCTCGAAGCGTCCGAGCAGCCGAACGTCACCCTGCAGATCGCGGAGTTCGCGTCCGGCCACCACCCCGGCACGTACGGTCCCTTCGTCCTCTTCCGCTTCGCCATGCCCGAACTCCCGGACATGGTCTACAGCGAGTACCTGACCGGCGCCGTCTACCTCGACGCGCGCCCGGAGGTGGCGTCCCACCTGGAGGTCATGGACCGGATGGCGGCGCAGGCCGCGACTGCACAACGCACGAAGGAGATCCTCCGGGATCTCCGCAAGGAGCTGTGAATGGATCGCATATACAACGGCATGCCCGCCGCGGAGCTCGGTGCCGAGGGATGGCACAAGCCCTGGAGCGGCGGGAACGGGGGCAACTGCGTGGAGGCCATGAAGCTGGCCGACGGCAGGGTCGCCGTGCGACAGTCCGCAGACCCTGAAGGACCGGCGCTCATCTACACCCACGGCGAGATCGCCGCGTTCATCGCGGGGGCCAAATCCGGCCAGGCTGACTTCCTGCTCACCTGACCCTTCCGCACCGCCCCTACCGTCACGTAACTCTTGTAGCAGCGCCACCCGTTCGTCCCGACCAGGAGAGCCGACGATGACCCAGGACGCCGCATCCGCCCGCAGCGAGATCCGGATCGACACCAGCAAGCCGCACCCGGCGCGGATGTACGACTGGTTCCTGGGCGGCAAGGACAACTACCCCGTCGACGAGGAGATGGCCCGCCAGCTCCTCACCGTCGACGCCCGCGGCCGGGACATGGCCCGGGTCAACCGCGCCTTCATGCACCGCGCCATCCGCTGGCTCAGCGCCCACGGCGTCCGCCAGTACCTGGACATCGGCACCGGCATCCCCACCGAGCCCAACCTGCACCAGATCGCGCAGGAGGCCGCGCCGGAGTCCCGGATCGTCTACTGCGACAACGACCCGATCGTCCTCGCGCACGCCGCCGCCCTGCTGCGCTCGACCCCCGAGGGGGCCACCGAGTACATCCAGGCGGACGCCCGTGACCCCGAGATGATCCTCGAACGGGCCGGAAAGGTCCTTGACTTCGACCAGCCGATCGCGCTGTCGATGCTGGCCCTGCTGCACTTCCTGGGCGACGAGGACGGCGCCCACGACATCGTCGGCAAGCTGGTCGACCAGCTCGCCCCGGGCAGCTACCTCGTCCTCTCGCACGTCACCGGGGACTTCGACCCCGAGGGCGCGGCGAAGGCCGTCGGCATGTACAAGGCCCGCGGCCTGACCCTGCGGCCCCGCTCGCGCGACGAGCTGGCCGAGTTCTTCGCCGGCCTGGAGCTCGTTGAGCCCGGCGTGTCGCTCACCGCCGAGTGGCACCCGGAGCTCGGCGAGCCGGTGCCGGTCCAGGGCGACGACCCGATCCCGGGCTGGGCCGCCGTGGCCCGCAAGCCCTGACCCGTACCCGTACGCACGGGACAGGGGGGAGGGCCCGCCGGCCCTCCCCCCTGTCCCGTCACGCCCGCAGGTACGCCAGCCCCGGGTGCGCGGCCGTGTAGCCGTCGAGCAGCCGGCGGGCCACCGCCACCGAGTCCACCAGCGGGTGCAGCGCGAACGCCTTCACCGCGGTCGCCCGCGCCCCGCTCTCCGCCGCCGCCAGCACCTCCCGCTCCACCGCCTTCACCGCGGACACCAGACCCATGGCGTGGTCCGGCAGCGGGTCCACCGCCACCGGGCGGGCGCCGCCCGCGTCGACCAGGCACGGCACCTCCACCACCGCGTCCGCGTCGAGGCCCGGCAGCGTCGTCCCGTTCCGCACGTTCAGGATCAGGGTGGCCCGCTCGCCGCGCGCGATCGCCCGCATCAGCGCCAGCGCCACCTTCTCGTACCCGCCCGACTCCAGGTCCTCCTCGGCCCGGTCGCCGGCCCCGGCCGCCTCCCGGTTGTGCGCCATGTACGTCGCCTCCCGGTCGGCGAGCGTGCGGTGCCAGGCGTCCAGGGCGCGGGTCTCCGGCTTGCCGGCCGCCGCGTAGAACCCGGCCTGCTGGTCCAGGAGATAGGCGCCCCGGGTCTTCTCCGCGCCCCGGTAGGAGGCGACGGCCTCCCGGTTGAAGTAGTAGTAGTGCAGGTACTCGTTGGGGACCGCGCCCAGCGACCGCAGCCACTCGGTGCCGAAGAGCCGCCCCTCCTCGAAGGAGCCGAGCAGGGAGTCGTCCGCGAGGAGCCGGGGCAGCTCGTCCCGCCCGTCCACCCGCAGCCCGCGCAGCCACCCCAGGTGGTTGAGACCCGCGTAGTCGATCCACACCCGGCCGGGGTCGGCGCCCAGGACCCGGGCGACCCGGCGGCCGAGGCCCACCGGCGAGTCGCAGATGCCGACGACCCGGTCGCCCAGCACCCGGGACATCGCCTCCGTGACCAGGCCCGCGGGATTGGTGAAGTTGATGACCCACGCGTCCGGGGCGAGCGCCGCGATCCGGCGGGCGATCGCCGTGGCGACGGGCACGGTCCGCAGGCCGTACGCGATGCCGCCCGCGCCCACCGTCTCCTGGCCCAGCACCCCCTCGGCCAGCGCCACCCGCTCGTCGGCCGCCCGCCCCTCCAGGCCGCCGACCCGGATCGCCGAGAAGACGAAGTCCGCGCCGCGCAGGGCTTCGTCGAGGTCGGTGGTGGCCGTGACGGCCGGCGCGTCCGGCACCCCCTCGGCCTGCTCGGCCAGCACCCGCGCGATCGCCGTCAGCCGGTCCCCGTCGAGATCGTGCAGGGTGACGTGGGTGATCCGCCCTTCGGCGTGGTCGCCGAGCAGCGCGCCGTACACCAGCGGCACCCGGAACCCGCCGCCTCCGAGAATCGTCAGTCGCATGGGCCGTACGCTACTCGGACGGCCCCGCCGGACGGCCCGGACCGGCCGCGGCGTCCACGCCGGCGTCCGCATCCCGGGCAGCGGCGCCGGGGGAGAATGACCGCATGTCCCGACGCAAGACCCGCCCCCGCACTCCCGCGCCCGCCCCCGCCGTCACCGCGGGCACGCCCTGCCCCTGCGGCCTCGACGCCGCCTACGGCGCCTGCTGCGGCCGCTTCCACAGCGGTACGCAGGGTGGCGCGCCGACCGCCGAACTCCTGATGCGCTCCCGCTACAGCGCCTTCGCCGCCGGCGACGCCGCGTACCTGCTGCGCACCTGGGCCCCGGAGACCCGCCCCGCCACGCTCGACCTGGACCCCGGTATGCGCTGGACGGGCCTGGAGATCCTGGACACCACCGACGGCACCGCCTTCCACCAGGCCGGCACGGTCACCTTCCGCGCCCACTACACCCACGGCGGCACCCCCGGCACCCTCCACGAACGCAGCCGCTTCACCCGCCACGAGGGCGCCTGGGTCTACGTGGACGGCGACTTCCCGGACGACTGACCGGCCACCGCCGACGACCGACGGCCGGCGCGGGCCCTCAGCTTCCCGTCGTGACCGCCGGGCGGGTGGCGGGGCCGTGGGTGGGGAGGCCGGTGGAGAGGTCTTCCGCGACGGCCTTCTTCGCGATGGCGTCGACGGCGGCGCGGAGTTCGGGGCCGCTCGGCCGGCCGCGCTCCTGCTCCAGGCGGGCGGAGAGCCAGTCGCCCCAGGCGCGGGTGATGACCTCGGCCTCGCGGGCGCCGGCCGGCGTGTGCGACAGCAGGTTGCCGTGCCGGGTGAGGAAGCCCTCGTCGACCATGCGGTCGAAGGTGGGGAGCAGGACCTCGGGCGGCAGCCGCCGGCTCGCCGCGATGAGGCCGAGGCTGGCGTGCCCGACGGTCCGCGTGTACAGCTCCACCTGCATGACCGCCCAGGCGCCCGCGATGTCGAGACGGGTGTCGGAACCCGCCACGATCCGGCGGGCGGTGGCCATGTCCGTCCGGCGCAGCAGCCGTCCGACGGAGAGTTCGAGGAGCTTCGCGGAGTCGCCGCTGCTCGTCGGCGAGGCGAAGCCCTCGCCCATGTCGGGGGCGGCCTCCCGGACCGTGTCGCGCAGCGTGACCTGCCGGAGGAAGAGGGCGACGACGAAGCCGACGACGGCGACCGGCACGGTCCACAGGAAGACGGTGTGCAGGGTGTCGGCGTACGCCCGGACGATCGGTTCGGCGACGCCGCCGGGCAGCGCGTGCAGCCCCTGCGGGCTCTGTGCGGCCCGCGCGACGGTCTGCGGATCGATGCCGACGGGCCCGGCGAGCACGGACGCCTCGGCGACCCCGGTGGTGAGGTTCGGCTTCAGCGCGTTGGTGTAGATCGTGCCGAAGACGGCGGTGCCGAAGGAGCTGCCGAGCGTGCGGAAGAAGGTGACGCCCGAGGTGGCGGTGCCCAGGTCGGCGTAGTCGACGGTGTTCTGCACGGCGATGGTGAGCACCTGCATGCACAGGCCGATGCCGACGCCGAGCACGAACATGTACAGCGACTCCAGCCAGGCGCCGGTGTTCTGGTCCATCAGCGACAGCAGGAACAGTCCGAGGCCCATCACCGCGCAGCCGGCGATGGGGAAGATCCGGTAGTGCCCGGTCTTGCTGACCACGTTGCCGCTGTAGATCGAGGCGATGAGCAGGCCGGCGACCATCGGCAGCGTCCGGATGCCTGAGACCGTCGCCGAGTCCCCGTCCACGTACTGGAGGTAGGTCGGCAGGAAGGTCATCGCGCCGAGCATCGCGAAGCCGACGACGAAGCTCAGGACGGAGCAGACGGTGAAGACGGGGTTGCGGAACAGCCGCATGGGCAGCATCGGTTCGGACGCCCGTGACTCCACCCAGCAGAACAGGCCGAGGGCGATTAGACCGCCGGCGAAGAGTCCGATGATGACGCCGGAGCCCCACGCGTACTCGTTCCCGCCCCAGCTGGTCGCCAGGATCAGGGCGCTGGAGCCGACCGCGACCAGCGCGATGCCGAGGTAGTCGATGACCGGCCGGCTCGCGGAGCGCACGGAGGGGATCGTGCGGGCGGCGGCGATGACGACGAGGATAGCGATCGGCACGTTGACGTAGAACGCCCAGCGCCAGCTGGCGTGGTCGGTGAACAGGCCGCCGAGCAGCGGTCCGATGACCGTCGAGACGCCGAACACGGCGCCGATCGCGCCCTGGTACTTGCCGCGTTCGCGCAGCGGGATGACGTCGGCGATCAGCGCCATCGAGGTGACCATGAGACCGCCGGCGCCGATGCCCTGGAGGCCGCGCCAGACGATCAGCAGCGTCATGTTGGTGGCGAGGCCGCAGAGGAAGGAGCCGGTGATGAACACGACGGCCGAGATCTGGAAGATCACCTTGCGGCCGAACAGGTCGCCGAACTTGCCGACCAGGACCGTCGCGACGGTCTCGGCGAGCAGGTAGGAGGTGACGACCCACGACATGTGGGCCGCGCCCCCGAGGTCCGCGACGATCGTCGGCAGCGCGGTGCCCACGATCGTCTGGTCGAGCGCGGCCAGGAGCACGCCGAGCATGATCGTGCCGAACACGATGTTGCGGCGGCGGCCGTCGAGCACGGGCGGTGCGGGCGCGGCGGGGGCCGCGGGTGCGGCGTCGCTGGTCGTGGTCACCCTCGCAGCGTCACACCGCGCCGCCGCCGCTGCCCGTGGGACGCACCCGAACGGGCGAGCCCGTCAGGGGCGTACGGGCAGGGTCGGGTGGTGCTTGGCCAGGATCTTGTTGGCGCGGGCGAGCGCGGCCAGCGCGTGCTCGCGGTCGGCCCGGTCCTCCGGGCAGAGCGGGCCGCGGAAGCGGTACACCTCGCGCGCCGCGCAGTCCGCCTCGATCTCCGCCTGGAGGACGTGCGCGGGCAGGCAGGAGCCGATGAGGGCGGCCACGCGGTCGGGGATCGGGACGGGGACGAGGGGGGAGGGCGAGGCGATCACGGGTCAGTCCTAGCGGTTCGTGGGGGCGGTCGGGAAGGGCTCTCACCTCCATACGTACCGGATGGCGGGAGCGGTTCCGGTACGGCTCCGATGCCGGTGCGCGCCGGGGGCGCCCGGCCCGTCCGGAGTGCGCGGGCGCACCCGCCGCCCGGCTCGCAGGCGGGCGCGCGGCGGCGGTGGCGTTCTCGCAGGTACGGGGCCCGCCGACGGCCCGGACGGTCGGACGGCCGGCTCGCGGGGCGGGCCGGGGAGCCCGCGGGCGGGGCCGGGCGGGAGGCGCGCAAGCCCCGGGACGGCACCGTGTGTGTGAAGGAAATCACGTGGCGCCGGACCGCCGGGAACGGGACGATCGTCAGCTCGCCCGGGCGCGGCGGGGCCGGGGGCGGCTCAGCCCAGGACGTCCGACAGGTCGTACGAGACCGGTTCGTCGAGCTGGCCGTAGCCGCAGGACTCCGGGGTGCGGTCGGGGCGCCAGCGCTTGAACTGCGCGGTGTGCCGGAAGCGGTCGCCCTCCATGTGGTCGTAGCCGACCTCGCAGACCCGTTCCGGCCGCAGCGCCACCCACGACAGGTCCTTCTTCCCGGACCAGCGGCTGGGCGCGCCGGGCAGCCGGGCGCCCTCGTGGGCGGCCTCCTCGGCCCAGGCGGCCCACGGGTGCCCGTCCGGCGGGTCCATCCGCAGCGGCTCCAGCTCCTCGACCAGTTCGGCGCGGCGCCTGGCGGTGAAGGCGGCGCAGACGCCGACGTGCTGGAGGGCGCCCCGGTCGTCGTACAGGCCGAGGAGGAGCGAGCCGACGACGGGGCCGGTCTTGTGGAAGCGGTATCCGGCCACGACGACGTCGGCGGTCCGCTCGTGCTTGATCTTGTACATCAGCCGGGCGTCGGGCCGGTAGGGCAGGTCGAGCGGCTTGGCGATCACCCCGTCGAGACCGGCGCCCTCGTACTGCTCGAACCAGCGTGCGGCCAGTTCGGCGTCCCGGGTGGCGGGGGCGAGGTGGAGCGGGGCGGTGGTGCCGTCGAGCACCCGCTCCAGGGCCGCGCGGCGCTCGGCGAGCGGGGTGTCGAGGAGGGCGTCGTCGCCGAGGGCCAGCAGGTCGAAGGCGACGAAGCGGGCCGGGGTGGTCTCGGCGAGCATCCGCACCCGGGAGTCCGCCGGGTGGATCCGTTCGCTCAGCCGGTCGAAGTCGAGCCGTCCGCCGTGCTCGATGACGATCTCGCCGTCCACCACGCACCGCTCCGGCAGCCGCTCCCGCAGCGCCTCGACGAGCTCGGGGAAGTACCGGGTGAGGGGTTTGCCGGTGCGGCTTCCGATGACCAGCTCGGGGCCGTCGCGGTGGACGATCGCCCGGAAGCCGTCCCACTTGGCCTCGTACTGCATCCCGGGCGGGATGGTCTTCACGGACTTGGCGAGCATCGGCTTCACGGGCGGCATCACCGGCAGATCCATGGGTTGATTGTCCGGTATGCGGCAATGGTCGGCGAGCTCTAGGGTGGCGCCCATGGCAGGCAAGACGGCAGCGGTGGAAGTGGAGGCCGGCGGGCGCACCGTCCGCGTCTCCAACCCGGACAAGATCTACTTCCCGGAGCCCGGCTACACCAAGCTCGACCTCGTCCGCTACTACCTCGCCGTCGGCGAGGGCGTGACGCGCGCGCTGCGGGACCGGCCCACGACCCTGGAGCGCTACCCCGACGGGGTGACGGGGGAGTCCTTCTTCCAGAAGCGGGCGCCCAAGTACCTCCCCGACTGGATCCCGACCGCCCACATCACCTTCCCCAGCGGCCGGTCCGCCGACGAGCTGTGCCCCACCGAGCCGGCCGCCGTGCTGTGGGCCGCCAACCTCGGCGCCGTCACCTTCCACCCCTGGCCGGTCCGGCGCGGCGACACCGACCACCCGGACGAGCTGCGCCTCGACCTCGACCCGCAGCCCGGCACCGGCTACGCCGACGCCGTCCGCGCCGCCCACGAGCTGCGCGCGGTCCTCGGCGAGTACGGGCTGCGCGGCTGGCCCAAGACCTCCGGCGGGCGCGGCCTGCACGTCTTCGTCCCGATCCGCCCCGACTGGACCTTCGTCCAGGTCCGGCGGGCGGCCATCGCCGCCGGACGGGAGCTGGAGCGGCGGATGCCGGACCGGGTCACCATGAAGTGGTGGAAGGAGGAGCGCGGCGAGCGGATCTTCGTCGACTACAACCAGACGGCCCGCGACCGCACGATCGCCTCCGCCTACTCGGTGCGGCCCAGGCCGCACGCCCCGGTCTCCGCCCCGCTGCGCTGGGACGAGATCGACGACGCGGTGCCGGAGGACTTCGACATCCGCACGATGCCCGCCCGGTACGCCGAGCTGGGCGACGTGCACGCGGACATGGACGACGAGCGCTTCGACCTGGAGCCGCTGCTCGAACTGGCCCGGCGCGACGAGGCCGACCACGACCTCGGGGACCTGCCCTATCCGCCCGAGTACCCGAAGATGCCCGGCGAGCCGAAACGGGTCCAGCCGAGCCGGGCGCGCAAGCCGGCGGAGAACGGTCCGGGCGCGCCCGACGAGCCGCATTGATCGGACGTTGACGGTGTGTTTAGCGCCCGGCGCCAGAGTGGAGCCATGCAGACCGACACCGACGTCCTGACCTTCCCGGCCTCCCGCCCCGCCGCCGACCTCGCCTGGCGCGAGGACGCGCTGTGCGCCCAGGCCGGGCCCGAGTTCTTCTTCCCGGCCCCCGGTTCCTCGACCCGCGAGGCCAAGCAGCTCTGCGGCGCCTGCGAGGGGCGCGTCGCCTGCCTGGAGTACGCGCTCGCGCACGACGAGCGGTTCGGGGTGTGGGGCGGGCTCTCCGAGAAGGAGCGGCTCAGGCTCCGGCGCACGCGCCGCTCCTGAACCGCTCCGAGGGGGTGGGCGCCGGGGCTCAGCCCGCGGCGCGCGCGGCCATCCGGGCCTTGCGGGCGGCGAGCTTGGCGTCGAACTTCGACGCCTCCGCGTCGAGCCCGTTCATGAACAGGCCCAGCTCCTCCTGGGCGCGCAGCCCGTCGGGGCCGAGGCCGGTGATGTCCAGCACCTTGAGGTGGCGGAGGACCGGCTCCAGCACGTCGTCGTGGTGGATGCGCATGTTGTAGATCTCGCCGATCGCCATCTGCGCGGCGGCCCGCTCGAAGCCGGGGATGCCGTGGCCGGGCATCCGGAAGTTGACGACCACGTCGCGGACGGCCTGCATGGCGAGGTCCGGGGCGATCTCCAGCGCGGCCTTCAGCAGGTTGCGGTAGAAGACCATGTGCAGGTTCTCGTCGAGCGCGATGCGGGCGAGCATCCGGTCGCAGACGGGGTCGCCGGACTGGTGGCCGGTGTTGCGGTGCGAGATGCGGGTGGCGAGCTCCTGGAAGGCCACGTACGCCACGGAGTGCAGCATCGAGTGGCGGTTGTCCGACTCGAAGCCCTCGCTCATGTGCGACATCCGGAACTGCTCCAGCTTGTCCGGGTCGACGGCGCGGGAGGCGAGCAGGTAGTCGCGCATCACGATGCCGTGCCGGCCCTCCTCCGCGGTCCAGCGGTGCACCCAGGTGCCCCAGGCGCCGTCGCGGCCGAAGAGGCTGGCGATCTCATGGTGGTAGCTCGGCAGGTTGTCCTCGGTGAGGAGGTTGACCACGAGCGCGGTCTTCCCTATCTCCGTGACCTTGGACTGGGACGGGTCCCACGCCTCGCCGTCCTCGAAGAAGCCCGGGAAGTTCCGCCCGTCCGACCACGGCACGTACTCGTGCGGCATCCAGTCCTTGACGACCTTGAGGTGCCGGTTGAGCTCCGTCTCCACCACCTCTTCCAGCGCGTACAGCAAGCGGGCGTCGGTCCACCCTGCCGAGCTGCCGAGGTGGGGAGAGGTGAGCGTCACGGGGACTCCTGGGGACGGAGAGGGGGAGCGGAAAACTACCTACGGCTTCGTAGGTTACGTATCCGTAGGTTAAGGCCCCGTAAGGCGCCGTCCAAGCCCCGTCCGCGCGTTGTCCGGTTACGTTCTGTTATGTACGCAGCTCGGGGCGAGGAAAAGAGACGCAGGTCACGTCGGGGCCTGTCACCCGTGAACAACTGAACGGCTACTCAGAGCAGATGGTCCGCCGCTCCGGACTTGACGGCGGAGATCAGCGCGCGCAGCGCCTCGACCGAGTCGCTGACGTACTCACCGGGGGTGAGGGTCGAGCCGATGTAGGCCCGGCCGGCGTCGTCGAGGCCGAACCGGAAGCAGTTCGCCCCCTCGCTGCAGAAGGCGTCGCCCCAGACGATCGCGCCGGCGGGGACGGCGGGATGGGCGGCGGGGGCGGCCGGGCGGGCGGCGGGGACGGTCTGCGGGACGTTCATGGTGTCGGGCATGGTGCGGGGTCCTTCACAGGTCCTGGGCTATCGAGCGGACGAACGCGCGGGAGTCGGCGGTGGACAGGGCGAGTCCGCGCAGCCGTTCCAGCAGGCCCCGGTACCGGCGCAGTGTCATGTCGGCGTCGAGGAGGAGCGAGCCGTGCGAGGAGTCGAGCTGCACGGTGTCGAGCTGGGGCACGGGCGCGGACACATAGGTGAACGACTGTCCCGCCCCCGGGAAACCCCCGGCGGCGAACGGGATGACCCGCACGGTGACGGTGGCCCGCTCCGACTGCTCCAGGATGTGCTCCAGCTGCGCCCGGGCGACCTTCGGGCCGCCGAACTGCATGCGCAGCGCCGCCTCGTGGATCACCGCCTCGTACGGCACCGACCGGTCCAGGGTCTCCTGGCGGCGCAGCCGCAGGGCGAGCCGGGCCTCCAGGTCGGGGCCCGGCAGCGGCGGCACGGCGGTGTCGAAGACCGCCCGGGCGTGCTCCTCGGTCTGCAGCAGCCCGGGGATGTGGGTGGTCACGGCGGTGGCCAGCTCGGCGGCGTGGTACTCCAGTTCGGCGATGTCGAGGAGGGCGGGCGGCAGGAGTCCGCGGTGCTCCTCCCACCAGCCGCGGTCGCGCTCCTGGGCCATGGCGGCGAGCAGATCCACCAGGGCCGTGTCCGGGCAGCCGTAGTTGAAGGCGAGGGTCCGCACCCGTTCGGGGCTGATGCCGAAGCGGCCGGACTCCACGTTGGGGATCCGGGTCCGGTCGACGCCCAGGAGGGCCGCCGCCTGCTGGGCCGACATCCCCGACTGTTCGCGCAGCTTGCGCAGTTCGGCGCCGAGCCGCTGCTGGCGGGCGGTGGGGCTGCTCCTGGGTGGCACGTGCTCTCCCTCGTCCGCGGGGCGGCCCCCTGCCACCCCGTCCGTGCCGCCGGTCACACGCTGTCCGGAACCGGCGCCACTACCTGCAAGTAGTAGCACTGTGCTCCGCTTCTGCGCTACGGTCGGTAGCGCAAGTCTCACACGGGGCGACCGACGACCGTGTGCAGAGCACCCCCATGTACAGGAAAAGTGAGCAATCCGATGAAGGGCGCCCTGCGTTGCCTTCCGGCCGCCGTCCCGGCGGCCGGGCCCATACCCCCCGCCGCGGAGAACCTCAGCTACTCGCTGCTGCTCCCCGGCGGCGCCTACTGCGCGGGCCTCGCCCGCGAGGCCGTCCGCGGCCTCCTCACCCGCCACGGACTCGCCGGACTGCGCGAGACCGCCGCCCTCGCCGCCTCCGAACTCGTCGCCGCCGCCTACCGGTTCACCCCCGACCGGGAGATGGCGCTGCGCGTCCGCTGGCAGTACGACGCGCTGCGGATCGTGGTGTACGACCAGCACCCGTCCCACCACGCGCCCGACGCCGCCGAGGCGTGCCGCGACCGCCGCAGCCGCAGCATGTGGCTGCTGGCCGCGGCGGTCGGGGAACACGGCGGCGACTGGGGACTCACCCCCGCCCTCACCCCCGAGGGCGGGACCAAGTCCTGGGCGTTACTGCACCTCTGACGGGGACATCGCCCGCAGCTCCTCCGCCGACGACGGCCGCAGCCGGCCGTCGAGGAGCACCCGGCGCGTGAGCCCCAGCGACTCCAGGAACGGCAGGTCGTGACTGGCCACGACCAGCGCCCCCTCGTACGCGCGCAGCGCCTCCGTCAGCTGCCGCACCGACGCCAGGTCCAGGTTGTTCGTCGGCTCGTCCAGCAGCAGCAGCTGCGGGGCCGGCTCCGCGAGCAGCAGCGCCGCCAGCGTCGCCCGGAACCGCTCCCCGCCCGACAGCGCGCCCACCGGCCGCTCCGCCCGCGCGCCCCGGAACAGGAACCGCGCGAGCCGGGCCCTGATCGCGTTCGCCGACGCCCCGGGCGCGAACCGCGCCACGTTCTCCACGACGCTCAGCCCGTCGTCGAGCACGTCAAGACGCTGCGGCAGGAACCGGAGCGGCACCAGCGTCTCCACCTCGCCCGCCACCGGAGCCAGCTCGCCGGCCACCGTCCGCAGCAGCGTCGTCTTGCCGGCCCCGTTCCGGCCCACCAGCCCGACCCGCTCCGGCCCCCGCAGCTCGAACCCGCCGTCGACCCGCGCCCCGTACCGCAGCTCCAGGTCCCGGATCCGCAGCACCTCGCGCCCCGGCGGCACCGACGTGCCCGGCAGCTCGACCCGGATCCCGTCCTCGTCGCGCACCGCCTCCACCGCCAGGTCCAGCCGCTCCCGCGCCTGCGCCAGCCGCTCCTCGTGCAGCGCCCGGTGCTTGCCCGCCGAGACCTGCGCCGCACCCCGCCGGGTGTGCGCCACCACCTTCGGCAGCACCTTGTTCTCGAAGCTCTTCTGCGCGTACCGCCTCCGGCGCGCCAGCCTCATGCCGGCGTCGGCCAGTTCCCGCCGCTGCCGCCGCACGTCCGCCTCGGCGACCCGCACCATCCGCTCCGCCGCCTCCTGTTCGGCCGCCAGCGCCTCCTCGTACGCCGACCAGGGGCCGCCGTACCAGCTGAGGCCGCCGTCGTGGAGGTCGGCGATCCGGTCGACCCGCTCCAGCAGCTCCCGGTCGTGGCTGACCACCACCAGCACCCCGGGCCAGCTCTCCACCGTCTCGTACAGACGCGAACGGGCGTACAGATCCAGGTTGTTGGTCGGCTCGTCGAGCAGCAGCACGTCCGGCCGGGCCAGCAGCAGCGCCGCGAGCCGCAGCAGCACGGACTCGCCGCCGGACACCTCGCCGACCGTGCGGTCCAGGCCGATCGCGCCGAGACCGAGCCGGTCGAGCACGGCGAGCGCCCGCTCCTCCACGTCCCAGTCGTCGCCGATCACGGCGAAGTGCTCCTCGGCCGCGTCGCCCGCCTCGACGGCGCGCAGCGCGGCACGCTTCCGGCCGACGCCGAGGATCTCGTCGACCCGCCGGCCGGTGTCCAGGACCAGGTTCTGCGGGAGGTGGCCGATCCTCCCGGCCGCCCGTACGGTCCCGGCGGTGGGGGCGAGTTCGCCGGCGAGGAGCCGGAGCAGGGTGGACTTCCCCGAGCCGTTCGACCCGACCAGGCCGGTGCGGCCGGGGCCGACCGTCACCCGGAGGTCGTCGAAGACCTCGGTGCCGTCGGGCCAGCTGAAGGAGAGCGAGGGGGCGGAGAGGAAGACAGGACGATGTGACACGAGGGCCTCCGGTGCCGCGAGCACGGTGTGAGCGTGGGCGTGGTGCGACGCGTGAGACACCGGGGCGCGGGCGGCATGCGGAACGGCTGCTCGTCCACCGAGGTCGAGAACGGCACGCACGGCACGGGGCACGCGCGCGGCACGGTGTCTCGGGACCTCAGATGAACAACGTTCCTTCTCCGATCGGGAGGCGATACGACCTCACCGACGGTAGGACCGGGCGAGCGGAGGCGCAAAGGGTTTTCGGCCGGGAGCCCAGGGCCGCCCGGGGCCGTTCGGGGGCAGTGCCGCCCGAGCCCCGCCGGGCCGCCCGCGCCGACCCGAGCCGCTCAGGGCCGCTCGCCGAGGAGTTCGGCCAGGTTCCGGTCCCAGTCCAGGTACTGGTGCTCCCGCCCGGCGGGCACCAGGTGCTGCGAGCGCTCCAGGAAGAGGCGCAGCTCCGAGGTCCGCACATGGACCATCGCCACCCCCTCCGGCGCGTGGAACTCCACCACCGTGCGGTCGTAGCCGTACGGGCGGAGCCGGACGTCCCCGTCGCCGGCGGGCCGCTCCACCCCCTGGGCCAGCAGCTCCCGGGCGAAGGCCCACGAGACCTCGACGCCCTCCAGGGTGGCCGGCGGCGGGAACGCCATGCTGACCGCGTACGGGTCCTCGCGGTCGTACCGCAGGGTGGCGGGGACGGTCTCCATCCGGGGAGCGGAAGCGACCAGACGGGCCTGGACGGGCTGCTCGATCACGGCCGACACGGCGGACTCCTCTCGCGGGGGTGCGATCCTGTGCGTCTCCCCGACACCAGGCCACCTGACACCCCTGAAGACGAGCGGAACAAGCGGAACGTGCACCGCACCCCCACGTGAGGTGCGTCACCGCCGCGCCGCGCGCGTCGTCAGCGCTCCCCGGCCGCGCCGCCGGCGGCATCCCCGCAGAGCCCCGCGCGGTCGCAGTACGGCTGGTTCGCCGAGGCCCCGCAGCCGCACAGCACCGCCCGGGTCTCGTGCCGCACCCCCTGCGCGCCGGAGACCAGCAGGTCGCCCCGTACCAGCAGCCGGCCCGACGGGTCGCGGCGCACGCGGGTCGGCGCGTCCGGCACCTCCTCCGCGCCGCCCGCCGCCGGGTGGTACTGGAGCGCCCCCGACGGGCAGCGCCGGATCACCTCGGCGACCCGCTCCGGCGCGGCGGCGTCCGGCAGCACCCACGGGCGGCGCGCCAGGTCGAAGACCTCGGGCAGGCCGCGGACGCACTCGGCCGCGTGCAGGCAGCGGCGCGGCTCGAACGTGACGGTGATGCCCTCGCCGTCGTACTCCTTCAGCCGCGGTGGGCCTTCGTCCGGCGACTCCGCCCCGGCGTCCGTCGTTCCCTCGGTCATGCGCCCAGCCTAGGAACGCCCGGAGCGCCCCGCACTCCGGCGCCGCCGGTCCGGTCCGGTTCGGTCCGGTGGCGACGCCCTCTGGACGGGCCGGGCCGCCGCCGCTAGCTTCCGGCGCCATGACACCTGTGCGAAAGATGCGAACGACGCGACGCACGATGACGGCGGGACTGGTGGGGACGGCGCTGGCGCTGGCCCTCGCCGCCCCCGCGCGGGCCGGGGAGACCCCCGCGGCCCCCGCCTCCGCCGCCCCGGCCGCCGACGCGGGCTGGCGGCTCACCCCCACCGGCACCGACGCCCGCTTCCGGGGCCTGGCCGCGGTCGACCGCCGCACCGCCTGGGCCGCCGGATCCCGGGGCACCGTCCTGCGCACCACCGACGCCGGCCGCACCTGGCGCGACGTCTCCCCGCCGGGCGCCGAGGGCCTGGAACTCCGCGACGTCGAGGCGTTCGACGCCCGCCGGGCCGTCGTCCTCGCCATCGGCGAGGGCGAGGCGTCCCGGCTGCTGCGCACCGAGGACGGCGGCGCCACCTGGACCGAGACCTTCCGCAACACCGACCCGCGCGCCTTCTACGACTGCGTGACCTTCCTCGACCCCCGTCACGGCCTGGCGCTGAGCGATCCCGTCGACGGCCGGTTCCGCGTCCTCGCCACCGACGACGGCGGCCGCAGCTGGGAGGTCCGGCAGGACACCGTGATGCCCGCCGCCCTCCCCGGCGAGGCCGGCTTCGCCGCGAGCGGCCAGTGCCTGGTCACGGCCGCGGCCGGAGGACCGGACGTCTGGTTCGCCACCGGCGGCGCCGCCACCGCCCGCGTCTTCCGCTCGGCCGACCGGGGCCGCACCTGGACCGTCACCGACAGCCCGGTCCCGGCCGGCGACCCGGCCCGGGGCGTCTTCGCGCTCGCCTTCCGCGACCGCCACCACGGCCTCGCCGTCGGCGGCGACTACCGGGCCGGGCAGCCGTCGCCGCGGGCCGCCGCCGTCACCGCCGACGGCGGGCGCGGCTGGACCCCGGCCGTCACACCGCCGCCCGCCTACCGCTCCGGCGCCGCCTGGCTCCCGCACACCCGGTCGTCAGCCCTCGCCGTCGGCCCCACCGGCACCGACCTCACCCGCGACGGCGGACGCACCTGGCGGACCGTGGACACCGGCTCGTACGACACCGTGGACTGCGCGCCGGACGGCGGCTGCTGGGCCTCCGGCGAGAAGGGCCGGATCGCCGCGCTCGCCCGGCGGTGAGGCGTCCGCGCGGCGCCCGGGTCAGGCCGGCGGCTGCTCGCGGTAGCCGGCCAGGCCCTCGACGGTCTTCGACGCGTAGAACTCGGTGATCCGGTACGCGCACACGCCCTCGGCGCTGAAGGGGTCGGCCGCCGCGATCCGCTCGATCGCGGCCCGGTCGACCCCGGCCGCCAGGATCACCCCGCCGTCCCGCGGGTTCTTCCGCCCCGACGCGAGGAACACGCCCGCCGCGTACTGCTCGTCCAGCCAGGCGCGGTGCGCGTCCATGAGGGCGTCCGCCCGTTCGACGGGCGCGGTGTAGGTCAACTCGAGTACGAACATGCGTGCAAGGCTACCGCCGGCCCCGTCGCCGGCGATCAGCCGTCCGAGGCCGCCGCGCCCCGCCGACACCATGATCCGGACACCTGTGCCAGGGGTGATGGAGGCCCTTCCGGGCAGGTCGCGGGGGTCGCGCGCTGCCACACTGCGGACAGGCGCGTGCCGGAGGGGGCGCGGGGGAGCCGGAACGGAACGGGCGGGGCGGGGTGGGTGTGACGGACCGCGTCACGGAGGGCGTACGCGCCTCCGGGGTCGGTGTGCGGCAGCGGACGGCGGACGGCGGGGTACGGGCGGTGCCACGGCACGTGGCCTGCGTCATGGACGGCAACGGCCGCTGGGCGCAAGCGCGTTCCCTGCCGCGCACGGACGGGCACCGGGCCGCCGAGACCACCGTCATCGACGTCATCGAGGCGGCACGCACCGCCGGCGTCGGCTGGCTCAGCCTCTACGCCTTCTCCACCGAGAACTGGTCCCGGCCGAGCGGCGAGGTCGACTACCTCATGCGGCTCGTCCGCCGCGTCGTCCGCAAGCACGCGCCGCTGCTTCTCGCCCGCGGCATCCGCTGCCGCTTCCTCGGCGTCACCGACCCGCGCATCCCGGCCGAACTGGCCCGGGACTTCGCCGACCTGACGACACTGACCGCCGGCAACACCGGCATGACGCTCACCGTCGCCTTCGACCACGGCGGACGCCGGGACATCGTCGCCGCGGCCCGGTCGCTGATCCGCGCCGGGACCCCCGCCGAGGAGGTCACCGAGGAGCTGTTCGCCGCCCACCTGCCCTGCCCGGACACCCCGGACGTCGACCTCGTCATCCGCACCTCCGGCGAGCAGCGCATCTCCAACTTCATGCTCTGGCAGGTGGCTTACGCGGAGTGGGTCTTCCCCCAGGTGCTCTGGCCCGACTTCCGGGCCCCCGACTTCCTCGACTGCCTGCACGCCTACCGGCGCCGCGACCGCCGCTTCGGCGGCGTCGTGCCCCGGCCGAACGGAGAACCACGATGACCACCACCGGCACCACCACCGAAAGCCCCGGCGGGGCACCGCTGTTCGGGCCCGGCTCCCGCTTCGACGACTTCTTCGACGACCCGCGGTGGGCCCTCGCCATGATCCGCGCCACCGTGCTGGAGGCCGCCCACCCGCAGATCGGCGCCGCCCTCATCGACAACTCCACCTTCGTCGCCCACCCGTGGCGCCGGCTGCGGAACACCTTCCTCAGCATGCGGCGGATGTTCGGCGCCGACCCCGAGGCCCGGGAGCGGGAGGCCGCCCGGCTCAACCGGCTGCACGCCCGCATGAGCGGCAGCGACACCCGCGGACGCCCGTACGACGCCATGGACCCGGAGACCCGCGCCTGGGTGGTGGCGACCCTCTTCGAGAGCGCCGTCACCATGTGCCGCATGAGCGGCCGTCCGCTCCACCCCGAGGCGATGGAGCAGATGTACGCCGAGTACCGCGCCTTCCTCGCCGCCCTCGACGGTGACGCCCGCCACCTGCCCGCCGAACTCCGGGACTTCTGGCCGTACTTCGACCGGGTCGTCGAGGAGCAGCTGGAGAACACCGAGGCGGCCCGGGTCATCCTCTACCGCCTCTTCGACCAGCTGCCCGCGCCCGCGCTGCTCGACGGCATGCCGACGCTGTGGGCGGCGGGCCGGGCCGTCGTCGGACCCGTCATGGGCGCCCTCACGATCGCCTCGCTCCCCGAGCCCTTCCGCCGCCGCGCCGGCCTCCCGGAGATGCCCGGCGTGCAGACCCTGATGCAGGGCGCGTACGTCGCCGCGGGGCTGGCCCGCCACCTCCCCGGGGACCTCTTCCGCGCCGAGGCGATCATCGACCTGCTCTCCCTGGCGCCCGGCAGCGACGACCCCCGCGCCCGCACCGTCGAGGCCCTGCGCGCCCGGATGCAGCGCGCGGCGGCCCTGCTCCGCCTGATCACCCCGCTGGTGCCGGACCCGGACCCGGCCCCGGCGGCGGCCCGGGAGGACCGGACGCGCGGCGCCGAGGAGTTCTTCCGCCAGGTCCTCGACCAGACCGGCGACGGCCACCTCGACTGGCCCGACCTCGCCGCCATGGCCCGCGAGCTCTCCACCCGCCTCGACCTGGACGAGCCCGAGGAGACCCGGCTCTACGACGCCTTCGCGGCCTGGTGGCGCGAACTCCAGGCCGCCCTCGACACGGACGGCGACGGACGGGTCAGCGCCGCCGAGTACGCCGCCGCCGTCCCCTCCCTCGCCGGGCCCGCGCTCATCCGCGTCGCCGAGGTCCTCTTCGACGCCACCGACACGGACGGCGACGGCACCCTCGACGCGGACGAGTACCGGGCCCTCTTCCGCACCGCCTTCCACCGCGACCTCGCCACCGAGGACGGCCGCTGCACCCGCGGCGCCTTCGTCGGCGACTTCCTCTCCTTCATGTCCGCCCGCCGCTCCGGCAGCCCCTACGACCCCCTCCTCACCGACGCCTGACCGGCCGCCGCCGTAGGGTGGCGCGCATGGGGATCATCGGGGTTCCGGCGGACTGGCCCGCCGACGAGGAGACGGCACGGGACGTCCAGCGCGCGCTGCGGGAGCGGCTCGTGCTGGACGAGGACGGCCCGGCGCCCGGCGACGGCCACGTCACCGGGCTCGACGTGGCCTACGACGACGAGCGCGACCTCGTCGCCGCCGCCGCGGTGGTGCTGGACGCCCGGACCCTGGAGGTCGTCGAGGAGGCGACCGCCGTCGGCCGGGTCTCCTTCCCGTACGTCCCCGGGCTCCTCGCCTTCCGCGAGATCCCCACCGTGCTCGCCGCCCTCGGCAGGCTCGGCGCCGACCCGGGCCTCCTCGTCTGCGACGGCTACGGCCTCGCCCACCCGCGCCGCTTCGGGCTCGCCGCCCACCTCGGCGTCCTCACCGGCCGGCCCGCGATCGGCGTCGCCAAGAACCCGTTCGCCTTCACCCACGAGCGCCCCGGCCCGGAGCGCGGCGACTCCGCGCCGCTGCTCGCCGACGGCGAGGAGGTCGGGCGGGCGCTGCGCACCCGGCCCGGGGTCAAGCCCGTCTTCGTCTCCGTCGGCCACCGGATCTCCCTCGGCAACGCCTGCGCCCACACCCTCGCCCTCACCCCGCGCTACCGGCTCCCCGAGACCACCCGGCACGCCGACTCGCTCTGCCGGCGCGCCCTCGCTGCGGCGACGGCCGGACACCACCCGGACACCGGCACCGCCCGGGTACCCGGCACCGCCCCGGTACCCGGAACCGTCTGAGTATCCGTACGGATGCCCGTTGTCAGACCCCCACGGCACAGTGGGCGCCATGACAACCCCCGTCACGCATCCCCGCCGTCGTGCCTCCGGCCGCGCGCTGCCCGTCGTCCTCGCCGTCGCCGCGCTCTCCGCGTTCGCCTGGACCTGCGCCATCCTGTACGTGCTCGCCGACTGGACCACCGGATGACCGGGCGGCTGCGGTGCGTCGTGCTCGACTGCCCCGACTCCCGTGAACTCGCCGGGTTCTACCGGGAGATGCTCGGCGGCGAGATCGCCGCGCCCGACCCGGGGCTCGCCGTCGGCGCCGGCTCCGCCGTGCTGCGCGACGCGCACGGACCGGTCCTCGCCTTCCAGGACGTCGCCGACCACCGGCCGCCCGTCTGGGGCGCCCCCGAGCAGCAGTTCCTGCTCGACGTGCGGGTCCCGGACCCGGCCGCCGCCCACGAGCGGGTGCTCGCCCTCGGGGCCGTACCCCTCGGCGAGGGCGGCGGGGACGGGGACGGCGCCCGGCCGCTGTGGCGGGTCTACGCGGACCCGGCCGGGCACCCGTTCCGGCTCATGGGCGACTGAGCCCGGCACCTCCCCGCCGGCCCCGCCCCGCAGCCCGTCCCGGACCGTGCCCGCACCGGATTGGACCGGGGCGCGCCCGGGGAAAGAAGACGGGATGGAGCTGAACACCACACCCCGACGCCTCGTCTCCTCCGGCTCCCCGCTGGAGCCGCAGATCGGCTTCTCCCGCGCGGTACGGCACGGCCCGTACGTCTCCGTGGCCGGCACCGCGCCGATCGCGCCCGACGGCACCACCACCGCGCCCGGCGACGTCTACGCCCAGACCGTGCGCTGTCTCGACATCGCCGAGGCGGCCCTCCGCGAGGCCGGCGCCCGCCTGGAGGACGTCGTCCGCACCCGCGTCCTGCTCACCGATGCCACCGCCTGGCGCGAGGCGGCCCGCGCGCACGGCGAGCGGTTCGCCGCCGTCCGCCCCGCCTGCACCTTCATGGAGGTGTCCCGCTTCATCGACCCGGAGTGGCTGGTCGAGATCGAGGTGGACGCCGTGGTCGTCGACCACAGCGCCCCCGACATGATCGGCTGGTGAACCCCGCGCCGGGACGGCTCAGTCCTGGTGGGCCACCCGGAAGCGGAGGCCCGCGGCCCGCAGCCGGGCGATGAGCGCGTCGCCCATCGCCACCGCCGTCGTGACCTGGCCCGCCGTCTCCGGCAGCGGGTCCAGGGCCAGGCAGAGCGCCGACTCGGCGAGCATCTTCGCCGTCTCGTCGTAGCCCGGGTCGCCGCCCGACACCTCGGTGAGGACCCGCCGCCCGCCGCCCTCGCCGACGAAGCGGACCGTGAACCAGCTGCGGGCGCGCCGCTCGGCGGACGGGCCCGAGCCCGCTGCGTACCGGTCCATGAGCCACCGGCGCACCGGCGGCAGCTGGGCCGCGGCGACGGTCGCGCCGAGCGCCGCCGTGCCGCCGAGCGCCATCGGGAGGGTCTTCACCGAGGCGTAGTGGCGGTAGCGGAAGTCGGGGCCGTACCGGTCGAGCGCGGCGGCCGAGCGGGCCACCACCCGCGGGTCCAGCGTCGGCAGCGGCAGCGCCCAGGTGCCCGTCTCGGGGCTGAACCGGGGGGTGCCCAGCGGCGCCCGGGCCCGCCGGCCCACCAGCCGGGGCGCGTGCATCCGGCGCTCGCGGGCGGCCCGCAGGATCTCCGGGCCGCGTCCGAAGGCGGTGAGCGCGGAGGCGAAGGTGCCGCCGGAGAAGGCGGCGCCGGCCCGCACGTAGCCGTCGACGCGCAGCGGTACGCCCTCCGGCAGCCGCTGCACGGTGAAGAGCACGCCGAGGTCGTGCGGGATCGAGTCGAAGCCGCAGGCGTGCACCAGCCGGGCGCCGGTCTCCCGGGCGCGGGCGTCGTGGCGGACGTACACGCGGTCCACGAACTCGGCCTCGCCGGTGAGGTCGAGGTAGTCGGTGCCGGCCTCGGCGCAGGCGGCGACCAGGCCGTCGCCGTACCGCACGTAGGGACCGACGGTGGAGGCGACCACCCGGGCCGACTCCGCGAGCGCGCGCAGCGCGACGGGGTCGCCGGAGTCGGCGACGAGCAGCGGGAGCCCCGCGAGGTCCGGCCGGCCGGCGGCGAGCCGGTCCCGCAGCGCCGCCAGCCGGTCCCGGGAGCGCCCGGCGAGGGCCCAGCGGCACCCGGCGGGCGCGTGCGCGGCCAGGTACTCCGCGGTGAGCTCGCCGACGAACCCGGTCGCGCCGAACAGGACCACGTCGTACGGCCGTCCGGCGCGGTCCCGTCCCGCGTCCGTCCCAGTCTCCATCGAGCCCCCACTCCGTCGTCATCGGGTCGCGCCGCGCGCCGCCGCCGTTCACCGGCCGGCGCGGCGCGCCGCCGGCGCCTCATGTCGCGGCGCCGTCGGCGGAGGATAGCGGACCCGCCCGGCCCGGCGAATTTCCAAGCGCTTGCTCGGCCCGGGGGCTTGTGCCGAGTGGAACACGTTCCTAGCATCTCCGGTGTTACATCATTGGTGTCACACACTCTGGGGGCGCGATGGGCACGACGCAGACCGAGCGGACCGGCCCGCTCGCCGGCCTCCGGGTCGTGGAACTGGCCGGCATCGGCCCCGGCCCGTTCGCCGCCATGCTCCTCGCCGACCTCGGCGCCGACGTCGTCCGCGTCGACCGCCCCGGCGGCGCCGGCCTCGGCGTCGACCCCGCGAAGGACCTCACCAACCGCAACAAGCGCTCGGTGATCGTCGACCTCCGGCTCCCCGAAGGCCCCGGCACCGTCCTCGACCTGGTCGCCCGCGCCGACGTGCTGATCGAGGGCTACCGCCCCGGCGTCGCCGAACGCCTCGGCGTCGGCCCCGACGCCTGCCTCGCCCGCAACCCCCGGCTCGTCTACGGCCGGATGACCGGCTGGGGCCAGGACGGCCCGCTCGCCCCCACCGCCGGACACGACATCGGCTACATCGCCCTCACCGGCGCCCTCGGCATGATCGGCCCCGACCCGGACGGCCCCCCGGTCGTCCCCGCCAACCTGGTCGGCGACTACGCCGGCGGCTCCCTCTACCTCGTCGTCGGCGTCCTCGCCGCCCTCCAGCACGCCCGCGCCCACGGCGAGGGCCAGGTCGTCGACGCCGCCATCGTGGACGGCACCGCCCACCTCACCACCATGATCCACGCCATGCTCGCGGCCGGCGGCTGGCAGGACCGCCGCGGGTCCAACCTGCTCGACGGCGGCTGCCCCTTCTACGGCGTGTACGCGACCTCCGACGGCGGCCACATGGCCGTCGGCGCCCTGGAGCAGCGCTTCTACGACGAGTTCGCCCGCCTCCTCGGCCTCGGCGACGCCCTGGAACTGCGCGGCGACCTCGCCCGCTGGCCCGAGCTGCGGGAGGCCGTCGCCGCCCGCTTCCTGACCCGCACCCGGGCCCAGTGGACCGAGGTCTTCGAGGGCACCGACGCCTGCGTCGCCCCCGTCCTCTCGCTCCGCGAGGCCCCCGCGCACCCGCACCTCGCCGCCCGCGGCACCTTCACCGACCACGGCGGCCTGGTCCAGCCGGCGCCCGCACCCCGCTTCTCCGCCACCCCCGGCACCCTCCGTACCGGCCCCGCCCTGCCCGGCGCCGACGCCGCGTCCGTCGCCCGCGACTGGGCCGTCCCCGCCCTGCGCCCCCAGGACGCCCCGCACACCCAGGAGTCGAAGACCGCATGAAGCGCACCCTCTACACCGAGGACCACGAAGCCTTCCGGGCGACCGTCCGCACCTTCCTGGAGAAGGAGGTGCTGCCCCACTACGCGCAGTGGGAGAAGGACGGCATCGTCTCCCGCGACGCGTGGCGAGCCGCCGGCCGCCAGGGCCTCCTGGGCATCGCCGTCGACGAGGAGTACGGCGGCGGGGGCAACCCCGACTTCCGGTACGCCTCCGTCCTCGCCGAGGAGTTCACCCGGGCCGCCGCGCCCGGCCTCGCGATCGGCCTGCACAACGACATCATCGGCCCGTACCTCACCAAGCTCGCCACCGACGAGCAGAAGCGGCGCTGGCTGCCCGGCTTCTGCTCGGGCGAGATCATCACCGCCATCGCGATGACCGAGCCCGGCGCCGGCTCCGACCTCCAGGGCATCCGCACCACCGCCGAGGACCGAGGCGACCACTGGGTCCTCAACGGCTCCAAGACCTTCATCTCCAACGGCATCCTCGCCGACCTGGTGATCGTCGTCGCGAGGACCACCCCCGAGGGCGGCGCCCACGGCCTGTCCCTGCTCGTGGTGGAGCGCGGCATGGAGGGCTTCGAGCGCGGCCGGAACCTCGACAAGATCGGCCAGAAGGCCCAGGACACCGCCGAACTGTTCTTCACCGACGTCCGCGTCCCCAAGGAGAACCTGCTCGGCGAGCTGAACGGCGCCTTCGTGCACCTGATGACCAACCTGGCGCAGGAGCGGCTGGCCATCGCGGTCGCCGGGATCGCCGGCGCCGAACACCTGCTGGAGCTGACCACCACGTACGTCAAGGAGCGCGAGGCGTTCGGCCGGCCGCTCGCCCGGCTCCAGCACGTGCGCTTCGAGATCGCGGAGATGGCCACCGAGTGCGCCGTCACCCGCGCCTTCGTCGACCGCTGCATCGAGGAGCACGCCGACCCGGCCGGGCTCGGCCTCGATCCCGTCCACGCCTCCATGGCCAAGTGGTGGGCGACCGAGCTCCAGAAGCGCGTCGCCGACCGCTGTCTGCAACTGCACGGCGGATACGGCTACATGAGCGAATTCCCGGTCGCCCGCGCCTTCACCGACGGCCGCATCCAGACCATCTACGGCGGCACGACGGAGATCATGAAGGAGATCATCGGCCGCTCCCTCCTCGGCTGACCCGCACCCCTCCTGAGCAACCCCTCACCGTTGAAAGGCTTCCCGTGAGCACCGAAGCGTACGTGTACGACGCGATCCGCACCCCGCGCGGACGCGGCAAGGCCAACGGCTCCCTGCACGGCACCAAGCCCATCGACCTGGTCACCGGCCTGATCCGCGAGATCCAGACCCGCAACCCCGGCCTCGACCCGGCCGCGATCGACGACATCGTCCTCGGCGTCGTCGGCCCCGTCGGCGACCAGGGCTCCGACATCGCCCGGATCGCGGCCATCGCCGCCGGACTGCCCGACACCGTCGCCGGCGTCCAGGAGAACCGCTTCTGCGCCTCCGGCCTGGAGGCGGTCAACATGGCCGCCATGAAGGTCCGCTCCGGCTGGGAGGACCTGGTCCTCGCCGGCGGCGTCGAGTCCATGTCCCGGGTGCCGATGGCCTCCGACGGCGGCGCCTGGTTCGCCGACCCGATGACGAACCTGGAGACCAACTTCGTCCCCCAGGGCATCGGCGCCGACCTCATCGCCACCATCGAGGGCTTCTCCCGCCGCGACGTCGACGAGTACGCCGCCCTCTCCCAGGAGCGGGCCGCCACCGCCTGGAAGGAGGGCCGCTTCGCCCGCTCGATCGTCCCCGTCGTCGACCGGGCCGGGCTGACCGTCCTCGACCACGACGAGTTCATGCGCCCCGGCACCACCGCCGACTCCCTCGCCAGGCTCAAGCCGTCCTTCAAGGACATCGGCGAGCTCGGCGGCTTCGACGCGGTCGCGCTCCAGAAGTACCACTGGATCGAGGAGATCGACCACGTCCACCACGCCGGCAACTCCTCCGGCATCGTCGACGGCGCCTCCCTCGTCGCCGTCGGCTCCAAGGAGACCGGCGAGCGGTACGGGCTGACGCCCCGCGCCCGGATCGTCGCCGCCGCCGTCTCCGGCTCCGAGCCCACCATCATGCTCACCGGCCCCGCCCCGGCGGCCCGCAAGGCGCTCGCCAAGGCCGGTCTCACCATCGACGACATCGACCTCATCGAGATCAACGAGGCGTTCGCCGCGGTCGTCCTCCGATTCGTCAAGGACATGGGCGTCTCCCTGGACAAGGTCAACGTCAACGGCGGCGCCATCGCGCTCGGCCACCCGCTCGGCGCCACCGGCGCGATCATCCTCGGCACCCTCGTCGACGAGCTGGAGCGGCAGGACAAGCGCTACGGCCTCGCCACCCTCTGCGTCGGCGGCGGCATGGGCATCGCCACCGTCGTCGAGCGCGTCTGACCCCCCGTCCGCACCCCCACACCGGCCACCGGAGAAGCATCAGCATGAGCGAGAGCACCACCATCCGCTGGGAGCAGGACGCCACGGGGATCGTCACCCTCGTCCTCGACGACCCGAACCAGTCCGCCAACACCATGAACCAGGCGTTCCGGGCGTCGATCACGGCCGTCGCCGACCGCCTGGAGGCCGAGAAGGACTCCGTCCGCGGCATCATCTACACCTCAGCGAAGAAGACCTTCTTCGCCGGCGGCGACCTCAAGGACATGATCCAGGCGGGCCCCGAGCACGCCCAGGACATCTTCGACGCCGCCATGGAGATGAAGCGCGCGCTGCGCCGCATCGAGACCCTCGGCAAGCCCGTCGTCGCCGCGATCAACGGCGCGGCCCTGGGCGGCGGTTACGAGATCGCGCTCGCCTCCCACCACCGGATCGCGCTCGACGCGCCCGGCTCCAAGATCGGCCTGCCCGAGGTCACCCTCGGCCTGCTGCCCGGCGGCGGCGGCGTCACCCGCACCGTCCGGCTCATGGGCATCACCGACGCCCTGCTCAAGGTCCTCCTCCAGGGCACCCAGTACAACCCGAAGCGCGCCCTCGACAACGGCCTGGTCCACGAACTGGCGGCCACGCCCGAGGAGATGATGGCCAAGGCCATCGCCTTCATCGACGCCCACCCGGAGTCCGCCCAGCCCTGGGACGTCCCCGGGTACAGGATCCCCGGCGGCACCCCCTCGAACCCGAAGTTCGCCGCCAACCTGCCGGCCTTCCCGGCCAACCTGCGCAAGCAGCTGAACGGCGCCCCCTACCCGGCCCCGCGCAACATCATGGCCGCAGCCGTCGAGGGCTCCCAGGTCGACTTCGAGACCGCGCAGGTCATCGAGTCCCGCTACTTCACCGAGCTGGTCACCGGCCAGACGGCGAAGAACATGATCCAGGCGTTCTTCTTCGACCTCCAGGCCGTCAACTCCGGCGCCAGCCGCCCCCAGGGCGTCGAGAAGGGCCAGGTCCGCAAGGTCGCCGTGCTCGGCGCCGGCATGATGGGCGCCGGCATCGCCTACTCCTGCGCCCGCGCCGGCATCGAGGTCGTCCTCAAGGACGTCACCGACGAGGCCGCCGCCAAGGGCAAGGGCTACTCCGAGAAGCTCTGCGCCAAGGCCGTCGCCCGGGGCCGCACCACCCAGGAGAAGGCCGACGCCCTGCTCGCCCGCATCACCCCGACCGCCGACCCGCAGGCGCTGGCCGGCTGCGACGCGGTCATCGAGGCCGTCTTCGAGGACACCGCCCTCAAGCACAAGGTCTTCCAGGAGATCCAGCACGTCGTCGCGGACGACGCGCTGCTCTGCTCCAACACCTCCACCCTGCCGATCACCGTCCTCGCCGAGGGCGTCGAGCGCCAGTCCGACTTCATCGGCCTGCACTTCTTCTCGCCGGTCGACAAGATGCCGCTGGTCGAGATCATCAAGGGCGAGCGCACCGGCGACGAGGCCCTGGCCCGCGCCTTCGACCTGGTCCGCCAGATCAACAAGACGCCGATCGTCGTCAACGACTCGCGCGGCTTCTTCACCTCCCGCGTCATCGGCCACTTCCTCAACGAGGGCGTGGCGATGGTCGGCGAGGGCATCGAGCCCGCCTCGATCGAGCAGGCCGCGGCCCAGGCCGGCTACCCGGCGAAGGTCCTCTCCCTGATGGACGAGCTGACCCTCACCCTCCCGCGCAAGATCCGCAACGAGACGAAGAAGGCGGTCGAGGAGGCCGGCGGCACCTGGGCCACCCACCCCGGCGAGGCCGTCATCGACCGCATGGTCGACGAGTTCGGCCGCCCCGGCCGCAGCGGCGGCGCCGGCTTCTACGAGTACGGCGAGGACGGCAGGCGCGGGAAGCTCTGGCCGGGCCTGCGCGAGCACTTCACCAAGCCCGGGTACGAGATCCCCTTCCGCGACATGCAGGAGCGGATGCTCTTCGCGGAGGCCCTGGACACCGTCCGGCTGCTGGAGGAGGGCGTGCTGACCTCGGTCGCCGACGCCAACATCGGCTCCATCATGGGCATCGGCTTCCCCGCCTGGACCGGCGGCATCCTCCAGTACGTCAACGGCTACGAGGGCGGCGTCGCCGGCTTCACCGCCCGCGCCCGCGAGCTGGCGGAGACGTACGGCGAGCGCTTCGCCCCGCCCGCCCTCCTGGTGGAGAAGGCCGAGCGCGGCGAGACGTTCACGGACGCCTGAACGCGGAGCGCAGCTCCTCGCTCAGCGACCGCTGGAACGCGGTGACGAGGGCCTGGACCACGATCGGCTGCATGTGCGCGGACAGCGACTTCATGGCGGTCAGGTGGTCCGGGTCCTCCCCGCTCTCCCGGTACGGGTTCCACACCTGCTCCTGGAAGAGCCGGGCCAGCTCCTGGGCGGCGGACCGGGCGTGGTCGAGCAGCACGGTCCGCGAGGCCAGGATGGCGTCCTGCTCGATGGGCACGTCCAGCATCTCGACCCCGAGCCGCAGCAGCGACGCGTCGAGCCGGAACACCTCCGGATCCTCGCCGGCCTCCACCACGCCCATCGCGGCGAGCCGCGCGAGGTCCCGGTCGGTCAGCTCCCGCCCGGCCCGCCGCCCCAGCTCCCGCCGGGTGATCGTCTCGGCCGCCTCGGGCGCCCAGGACGCCACCAGCGCCCGGTGCACCGCGAGGTCCTGCGCGTTCAGGTCGTCCGGCAGCTGCTCCAGATACCGCTCGATCGCGGCGAGCGTCATGCCCTGCCGCTGGAGCTCCTCGATGAGCGCGAGCCGGGCCAGGTGCTCGGGGCCGTACCGCCCGACCCGGCGGGGCCCGATCTCCGGCGGCGGCAGCAGCCCCCGCGTCCCGTAGAACCGCACGGTCCGCACCGTGACCCCGGCCCGCGCGGCCAGCTCGTCGACGGTGTACCCGGGCGGCAGTCCCTCGTCGCTCGCGTCCTCCATGGTGGAACAGTATTGCTGTCTCACCACCGCTGTAAAAGCCCCCCGCGACGGCTCAGAGCGCGCTGTCCACGGCCGCGTAGGTGACGCCGTGGTCGGCCAGCGCCTCGGCGACGACCCCGCCGGCCGAGGTGAGGGCGAGGAGCAGGTGCTCGTCGCCGATCTCGCGGTCCTTGCGGGCCAGCGCGACCCGCAGCGACCGCTCCAGGACGCCCTTCGCCTCCCGCGAGAAGGTGGTCCGCCGGCCGGACCGCCGGCCGGCGCCCTTCCGGTCGCCCGCCAGCGCCCCCGCGCCGTGCGCCTCCTCGACGCGGGCGACGATCGCGCCGACGTCGATGCCGAGCCCGGCCAGCGCCTCCGTGTCCGCCCGGGACAGCCCGGCCCGCCGCCGGGCACCGGCGAGCGAGGCGAGCAGCGCCGGCCGCCGCTCCGCCGGGCAGAGCCGCCCCAGCACCTCCGCCGCCCGGGTGTCCTCCCGGTCGAGCAGCGCCATCAGCAGGTGCTCGGGCGTGACGACCGGGTCGCCGCCGCGCTCCGCGTGCTCGGCGGCGCCCTTCACCACGGCGCGCGCGGCCTTCGTGAACCGCTCGAACATCACTGCCTCCCGTACTTCTTGTGGACGGCCTGCCGGCTGACACCCAGCTCGGTGGCGATCTCCTGCCAGGACCACCCCTGGGCACGCGCGGCGCGCACCTGGACGGCCTCCAGTTGCTCCAGCAGCCGCCGCAGAGCGGAGACGGCCCGCAGCCCCACCCGGGGATCACGGTCCCCCGCCCGCGCGGCGAGATCGGTCGCATCGGTCATGGTGTCAATCTAGGTTGACACCCGGATCGTGTCAACCGTGGTTGACGCGATCCGGCGATGTCGGTGCCGCCGCCTACGGTGCCCCCATGGCAGAGATCACGTACGTACGGGGCGACGCCACGGCCCCCCAGGGCAAGGGCGTCCGGATCATCGCCCACGTCTGCAACGACCTGGGCGGCTGGGGCAAGGGCTTCGTGGTCGCCGTCTCGCGGCGCTGGCCGGAGCCGGAGGCGGCCTACCGCCGCTGGTACCGGGAGCGGGCGTCCAACGACTTCGGGCTCGGCGCGGCGCAGTTCGTCCAGGTGTCGCCGTACCTCTGGGTGGCCAACCTGATCGGGCAGCGCGGGATCCGCACCGGGCGGAGCAGTGGCGTCCCCGTGCGGTACGAGGCGATCGACGCGGCCCTCGGGCGGCTCGCGGACAAGGCCGTCGAGCTGGGCGCGTCCGTGCACATGCCGCGGATCGGCTGCGGCCTCGCCGGCGGGCGCTGGGAGCGGGTGGAGCCGATGGTGCGGGAGCGGCTGGTGGCGCGGGGGATACCGGTCACCGTGTACGACTTCGGCGGGAGCTAGAGTCGGCGGCCGGTCCGCGTCGGCGGAGGGAACAGGGGAGTGGGATGTACGCGCAACTCAGGGAGACGGCCGCGGAATTGGCCCGCATACTGTGGCGGGAGCACACGGTGTACCGGGAGCGGGGCGGCGGCGTCGTGATCCGCGGCGAGCACGTGCGCCGCTGGATCAGCCTCGCCCCGACCGGCGGCAAGGACCGGGCGCTGCTGCGGGCCGGCCGGCTGCTCGACGGGGGGACCACGGCGCCGGCCCGCACCGAGGTGGTGGTGGACCTGACGGCGCCGGTCGCCGAGCTGGCCACCGTCTGCCGGCGGATGCTCGCCGAGGTCGCCGCCGCGGCCGAGCCGGCCGCCCCCTCCACGGGACCCTCGCGCGCCGGACGCCCCGCGAAGAAGGCGAAGAAGGCGAAGAAGGCGAAGAAGGCCGACAAGAAGGCTGCGAAGAAGGCCGAGAAGGCCAGGAGCCGGCACACGGGTGCCGGCTCCTGGGTGGTGCTGCTGCTGGTCGGCCTGGCCGTCGCCGCCTGGGCGTACACCCTCTTCGGCGGCCCCGGTCTCTGACCCCGGAGGATCAGAAACCGGTCACCGGGTAGTGGTCGGAGAGGTTGGTGTACGTGTACGAGGTGCCCCAGCTGGACACCGTCCACGGCGCGCTCGACTCCAGTACCACGTGGTTCGTCCAGTTCGCCGGGCGGGCGTGGCCGGCCCGGTACAGGACGTAGTCGAGGTCCTCGCGCGGGTCGTCCGGGTACCGCTCGGCCGCGATCGAGTTCAGCTCGGTGTCGAAGGAGTACGGGTGGCCGGTGCGCGCGTCCGCGCCGGCGAGCCCCGCGTCGGCGAGCATCGTGGCGTACTCGGGGGTGCGGGAGTCGACGTTCAGGTCGCCGGCGACGATCACCTGCTCGTCCGCCGGGATGTTCTTGGCGTCCAGGAACGCGTCCATCGCCTTGAACTGGCGGCTGCGCATCTGCGCCGCCTCGCCCGCCGAGCAGCCCGGGTCGGTGGACTGGGCGTGGGTGCCGACGACGTGGACCCGGCTGCCGTTCACGTCCAGGACCGTGTAGACGAAGCCCTTGTTCGAGTACCAGTCGGAGCCGCAGGCGTCCTTGTAGACGTACTGCTCCTTGCGGACGATCGGCCACTTGCTGAGGACGGTCACCCCGCCGTCCTCGGGCGTGGTCGCCGAGTACGCGCCGCCGGTCGCGTCCCAGCCGGTCTTCGAGCGGCCCATGACGGGGGTCTGGTGCGGGTAGGCCGCGGCGGCGGTCGCCTTGAGCAGGTCCGAGGAGGAGTTGTCGAACGCCTCCTGGACCACCACCACGTCCTGGCCCTGGAAGAACGGGGCCGCGGGGATCGCCCGGGCCCGGTGGTCCTGCCCCCAGTTCGGGTACAGGGTCTTCGAGAAGAGGAAGGCGTTGTACGAGAGCACCTTCAGGCGCGGCGCCTCGGCGGTGGCGGCGGAGGAGGCGGAGGCGGCCGGGGCGGTGGCCGCCAGGGTGGCGGCGGCGAGCGCCAGCGAAAGGGCGGCACCGGGGATGCGGCGGAACGCGCGGAGGGGCACGTGAACTCCCGTCGAGAGGTGGGGGGTTGGACTCGGCGCGGGACATACAACCAGCCGTGGTTACCTTCCGGTAGCCTTCAGGTGCCGGGAATCTGGACCGCGTCGGTCGAGCGCGCCAACGATCACCGGGGTGTACGATTCGCCGCTTCGGGGACCAGGTAGAATGCGCGCCATGACGACCCTCGCCTCCAATGCCAAGATCTTCAACATGGACCTCGGTCCGCTCAACCCCGTGCTGGCTGAGCTGATCCTCGGTTTCGCCGTGTTCTTCCTGACCTTCTTCTTCCTGGCGAAGGTCATCCTCCCGAAGATCAAGCGCACCATCGAGGAGCGCGAGGACGCCACCGAGGGCGCCACCGGCCGCGCCGACGACCTGCGTGCCGAGGCCGCGGAGATCCGCGCCCAGTACGAGGCCGAGCTCGCCGAGGCCCGCCACGACGCCGCCCGCATCCGCGCCAAGGCCGTCGAGGAGGGTTCCGCCGCCATCGCCGCCGCCCGCGCCGAGGGCCAGGCCGAGCGCGACGCCCTGCTCGCCGCCGGTGGCGCGAAGATCGCCGCCGAGCGCGAGGCCGCCGAGCGCGAGCTCAACGCCGACGTCGACGCCTGGGCCCGCGCCCTCGCCGGCCGCATCGTCGGCGAGCCGGTCGGCGCCGACCGCGCCTGATCCGCGACCCGCACCACCACGCCGGGGCCGCACCCGGGGCGAGAGCCCCCGGGAGCGGCCCCGGCGTCGTCGTACCGCCCCCCGGGTGCACCCTGGAGGGGCCGCCACCGAGGCGAGAGAGAGGCACGGGCACCCCCGCATGACCACCACCGACGCCATCCCCGACCCCGCTCCGCCGCCCCCCGGGGGCGTCCTGTGGAGCGTCGCCGGCGACGTCCGCGCGCTGCTCATGCTTCCGGCCGCGCTCACCATGCAGGTCGCCCACCCGGCGATCGGCGCCGGGGTCGACGAGCACTCCGTCTTCCGCACCGACCCCTGGGGCCGCGGCGAGCGGTCGCTGTGCTCCGTCCAGCTGTGGGTCTACGGCGGCGATGAGGCCGCCGCCGAGGGGCGCCGGCTGCGCAGGCTGCACCGGGACATCCAGGGCATCGACGCCCACGGGCGGCGCTACCACGCCCTCACCCCCGCCTACTACGCCTGGGTCCACGCCACCGGCTACCCCGTCTACCGGCACGGCCTCGCCCTGCTGCACCGCCCCCTCACCGAGGCCCAGGACCGCAGGCTGTACGCGGAATGGCTCCAGGTCGGCCGGATCCTCGGCATCCGCGACCGGGACATGCCGCAGACCGTCGAGGAGTTCTGGCCGTACTACCGGCGGGTCCTCGCGGAGGAGCTGGAGGCCACCGCCGTCGTCCGCGAACTGCTCGACCCGGACGCCCCCGTCCCCGCCCCCGACCGGGGCCCGCTGCTCCTCCAGCTCGTCCTGCGCCCCCTGTGGCCGCTGCTCCGCCGCCCCTTCCAGCGGATCCGCGCCTTCCTCACCGTCGGCCTGATGCCGCCGGACGCCCGCGCCGCGATCGGCCTCGCGTGGTCGCCGGAGCAGGAGCGGGCGCTGCGCCGCCTCGCCCTGGTTGTCCGGGCCGTCGTCCCGGTCCTGCCCGAGCGGCTGCGCTATCTGCCGCTCGCCCGGCGCGCCAGAGAGGCCGCCCGCCGCGCCGTGCGCTGACGGACGGCCTCCCCGGACGGCGGCTCAGTGGTCCCGGTGCTCGTGGACCGTGTTCGTCGCCGCGATCTTCTTCCACGACTTCGGCTGCACCGGCTTCCCGGCCTTCGCCCGCGCCGAGGGAGCCGCCTGCGTCGCGGCGGCCGGGGCGACGGGACCGGTCGCCGGCTTCGACGGCTGGTACAGCCAGGTGTCGAAGAGCGCCGTCAGCGGCTTGCCGGAGACCTCCTCGGCGTACCGCACGAAGTCCGCGACCCGCGCGTTGCCGTGCGCGAACCGCTGCGGCCAGCCCTTGAGGAGCGTGAAGAAGTCCTCGTCGCCGATCTCGTTCCGCAGCGCCTGGAGCGCCAGCGCGCCCCGGTCGTACACGGCGATGTGGAACTGGTTGTCCGGGCCAGGGTCACCCGGCTTCACCGTCCAGAACGGGTCCTCGGCCGTCCGCGTGGCGTACACGTAGTCCGCCAGCTCCTGGGCCGTGCCCTCGCCCTCCTTCTCCGACCACAGCCACTGGCTGTAGCGGGCGAAGCCCTCGTTGATCCAGATGTCCTTCCAGTCGCGCACCGAGACGCTGTCGCCGTACCACTGGTGCGCCAGCTCGTGCACGACCACCGACACGTTCGCGCCGTTCGCGAACTGGCGCGGGCTGTAGAACGGCCGGGTCTGGGTCTCCAGCGCGTAGCCGCTGGTCACGTTCGGCACATAGCCGCCGAGCGCGTTGTAGGGGTACGGGCCGAAGATCCCCTCCAGCCACTCCGCGACCTCGGCGGTCCGCTCGATCGACGCCCGCGCGGCCCCCGCGTTGTCGCCGAGGTCCTTGCTGTACGCGTTGAGGACGGGCAGCCCGTTCGCCGTCCGGTCCGTCGTGATGTCGAACTTGCCGACCGCGAGCGTGGCCAGATAGGTGGCCTGCGGCTTGTTCGAGCGCCAGGCGAAGCGGGTCCAGCCGAGCCGCGACGACTGCGACTGGAGCACCCCGTTGCTGATCGCCTGGGTGCCGTCCGGCACCGAGACGGACACGTCGAAGGTGGCCTTGTCGCGCGGGTGGTCGTTGGACGGGAACCACCAGGCGGCCGAGTCGGGCTCCTGCGCGGCGACACCGCCGTCCGGGGTGCGGTGCCACGCCGACCAGCCGTCGACCTTGAACTCGGACGGCTTGCCCGCGTAGCGGACCACCACCGTGATCTGCTTCCCCTTCGGCAGCGGGACGGCCGGCACGACCTCCAGCTCGTGCACCCCGGTCGCGGTGGCCTTCGCGAGCCGCCCGTCGACCCGGACCTCGGTCGTCCGCAGCCCCAGGTCCAGGTTGAACCGGGACAGGTTCTGCGTGGTGGTCGCCAGGATCGTCGCCGTGCCCTCCAGGAGGTCGGTCGCCGGCTGGTACTTCAGCCGCAGGTCGTAGTGGGAGACGTCGTAGCCGCCGTTGCCGCTCGCCGGGTAGTACGCGTCGCCGATGCCCGGCGCGCCCGGGACGTAGTCGGCCGCCGTTGCCGGGATCGCCAGCAGCAGAGAGGCCGCGAGGGTGCTCGGGACGATGAGTCTGCGGTGCACGGATTGCTCCCCAAGTCGTGAGAGACGTCAGACGCGTGGGTGGGCGTCGGTCCTTGGTCCGGGACTCTATGAACCACGTGGCGCACGGTCACGTAAAGAGCGCCTTCCGTCACATGATCGCCATTCGGCCGACACGAACCGCCCGTTCACCCGTTTCCCGTACGCGCTCTTCCGTCCCGGCGGGCCCGGCGAGTACGTTCCGCCCCATGCCGAAGCGACCGCGTGCCGTCCGCCGCGCCCTGGCCCTCGCCGCCGGGACCGCCGTGCTCGGACTGCCCCTCGTCACCGCCCCCGCGAAGGCGGCCGGCCCCGCCGGCGTCCCCGCCCCGCCCCGGACCGGATTCGAGACGAGCGGCGGCGTCCGCTGGACCACCGAGGCGGAGGCGCGGGACTTCCTCGCCGCCGTCGACCGGGCCTCCGACCGGGTCACCGTCACCACCGTCGGCACCAGCGGACAGGGCCGGCCGCTGCGTCTCGCCGCCCTCGGCCCCGCCCGCGGCGCCCCCGTCACCGTGCTGCTCGTCTGCGGCCAGCACGGCGACGAACCGGCCGGCCGGGAGGCGTGCCTCACCGCCGTCCGCGACCTCGCCCTCACCCGGGACCCCGGGACCCGGCGCCTCCTCGCCCGCACCAGCGTCCTCGTCGTGCCCGACGCCAACCCCGACGGACGCGAGGCCGGCACCCGCGGCAACGCCGCCGGCGTCGACGTCAACCGCGACCACCTGGCGCTGCGCAGCCCCGAGGCCCGCGCCCTCGCCGCCGTCCTCCGCGACCGGCGCCCCGACCTCGTCCACGACCTGCACGAGTACGACCCCACCCCCGGGTTCTACGACAAGGACCTGCTCACCCTCTGGCCGCGCAGCCTCGACACCGACGCCCGCGTCCACGCCGAGTCCCGCGTCCTGTCCGAGGAGTACGTCCGCCCCGGCGCCGCCCGCGCCGGACGCACCCACGGCGTCTACGGCATCTGGACCGACCCGCTCACCGGCCGCCCGGTGCGGCAGGTCGCCGGCGACGGACAGGAACGCATCCTGCGCAACACGGCCGGAATCAAGCACATGGCCGCCCTGCTCGCCGAGACCCGCGAGGACCCGCTCGGCGAAGCCGAGGAACGCGACCCGGCCCTCTCCCAGCGCCGCCGCGTCGCCACCCACCTCACCGCGCTGAAGGACGTCCTCGCGTACGTCTCCGAGCGCGGCGGCCCGCTCGCCGCGGCCACCGCCGCCGCCCGCCGCACCGGCTTCGCCGACCGCGGCCCCGTCTTCCTCGGCGGCGCCGACAACGACCCGCCCGAGCCCGCCGAGGTCCTGGCCGACCCGCCCTGCGGCTACCGCCTCGACGCCGCCGGCCTCGCCGAGGCGGGCGACGAACTCGCCCTGCACGGCGTCACCGTGCTCCGCGAGCCGGGCGGCGGCGCGTTCGTCCCGCTGCGCCAGTCGCACCGGCTGCTGGTCCCGCTGCTGCTCGACGGCCGCGCCGCCCACCCCCTCGTCCGTGCGCGTCCCGTGGAGGAATGCTGAGGATCGGGTGGGTACGGCGGGTCGCGTCCGTTCGGTCCCTTCCGGGACGCGTAAAGTTACCCGTCGGTACTGACCATGCCTCAGACGGGCCCGCACGGCCCCGACTTGGAGAAACACATGCACCACGCGACGCCACTGCGCCGCCTCCTGCCCGCCCTGCTCGCCACGACGCTGCTCGCCGGGGGCGTGCTGCTCGGACAGACCGCCGCCGCCCCGACGGCCGAGGCCGCCGTCAGCGGCACCTGCCACCCGGAGCAGCTGCGGCGCCAGGCCCACGTCGAGCGCAACCGCGCCGCCGAGCTCAAGCGCCTCGGCGCCCGCGAGGACGCCCGCCGCGCCTACGCCCGCGCCGACGCCCTGGAGCGCCGCGCCAAGCAGTGCGAGCGCGCCGACGAGGTCGTCGCCCCGCCGTTCGGCAGGTGACCACCGGCGGGGCACACCCGCCACCGCGCCGACGGCCCCCGTCCCTCCGGACCGGGGCCGTCGCCCGTTCCCGCACGTCACCGGCTCCGCCGCCCACGTAGGATGCGAGGTCTGATGACTGCCACCCTCGTCGCCAAGGACCTCGCCGCCGGCCACGGCGAGCGCACCCTCTTCGCCGGCCTCGACCTCGTCGTCGCCCCCGGCGACGTCATCGGCCTCGTCGGCGTCAACGGCGCCGGCAAGTCCAGCCTGCTGCGGCTGCTCGCCGGACTCGACACCCCCGAGGAGGGCGAGGTCCGGCTCTCCCCGCCGGCCGCGACCGTCGGCCACCTCCCGCAGGAGCCCGAGCGGCGCCCCGGGGAGACCGTCCGTGAGTTCCTGGCCCGCCGCACCGGCGTCGCCGCCGCCCAGATCGCCATGGACGAGGCCACCCAGGGCCTCGTCGACGGCACCCCCGGCGCCGACGACGCGTACGCCACCGCCCTGGAGCGCTGGCTGGACCTCGGCGGCGCCGACCTCGACGAGCGCGCCGAGGAGGTCGCCGCCTCCCTCGGCCTCACCGTCGGCCTTGACCAGCCCATGACCGGCCTCTCCGGCGGCGAGGCCGCCCGCGCCGGCCTCGCCTCCCTCCTCCTCTCCCGCTACGACGTCTTCCTCCTCGACGAGCCGACCAACGACCTCGACCTGGACGGCCTGGAGCGCCTGGAGACCTTCGTGCAGGGCCTGCGGGCCGGCACCGTCGTCGTCAGCCACGACCGCGAGTTTCTCACCCGCACCGTCACCAAGGTCCTCGAACTCGACCTCGCCCAGCAGCGGATCACCCTCTACGGCGGCGGCTACGACGCGTACCTGGAGGAGCGGGCCACCGCCCGCCGGCACGCCCGCGAGGAGTACGAGGAGTACGCCGACAAGAAGTCCGCCCTGGAGAGCCGCGCGCTCATGCAGCGCAACTGGATGGACAAGGGCGTCCGCAACGCCCGCCGCAAGGCGACCGACAACGACAAGATCGGCCGCAAGCTGCGCGGCGAGGCCAGCGAGAAGCAGGCCGCCAAGGCCCGCCAGACCCAGCGCATGATCGAACGCCTCGACGTCGTCGACGAACCCCGCAAGGAGTGGGAGCTGCGGATGGAGATCGCCGCCGCGCCCCGCTCCGGCGCCGTCGTCGCCACCCTCCGCGACGCCGCCGTCCGCCGCGGCGACTTCTCCTTCGGGCCCGTCTCCCTCCAGATCGACTGGGCCGACCGGGTCGCCGTCACCGGCGCCAACGGCGCCGGCAAGTCCACCCTGCTCGCCGCCCTCCTCGGCCGCCTCCCGCTCGACTCCGGCCACGCCGCCCTCGGCTCCGGCGTCGTCGTCGGCGAGGTCGACCAGGCCCGCAAGCTCTTCCACGGCACCGAGACGCTCCTCGACGCGTTCTGCGCCGCCGTCCCCGACACCGAACCGGCCGACGTCCGCACCCTGCTCGCCAAGTTCGGCCTCAGGGCCGACCACGTGCTGCGCCCGGCCACCACCCTCTCGCCCGGCGAACGCACCCGCGCCGCGCTGGCCCTCCTCCAGGGCAGGGGCGTCAACCTCCTCGTCCTCGACGAGCCGACCAACCACCTCGACCTGCCCGCCATCGAGCAGCTGGAGTCCGCCCTCGACGCCTACGAGGGCACCCTCCTCCTGGTCACCCACGACCGCCGCATGCTCGACGCGATCCGCGTGAACCGCCGCGTCGAGGTCGCCGACGGCAAGGTCACCGAACTCTGACGACACCCCGCACGACCGCCCCCGCCCGCGCGGGCGGCGCATTCCAGGAGGCACCATGACCGACGACAGCGTGACCCGGCTCCTCGCGATGCTGGACGACCTCGACGCGGACGTCGACGCCACCATCGACCTCGCCGACGAGATCGCGGCCGGCGGCGACCGGGCGCTGCTGCCGCGCCTGGAGTCCGAGCTCGACCGGGCCGTCGCCGACCGCAACGGCTACGCCCGCGAACTCCTCGGCGGCGTGATCGCCGCCCTCGGCGGCCCCACCTCCCTGCCGGTCCTGGTCCGCGCCTCGGCCGCCGACCTCGGCGACGACCAGGACGGGCTCGCGACGGAGATCGTCGGCCTGGTCCAGGACGACCCGAAGACCGCCGAGCGGGTCCTGCGCCCCCTCACCGAGGACGACGACCTCACCGTCGCCCACCGGGCCGACTGGGCGCTGCGCTTCCTGCCGTAGCCGCGACCGCCCGGGGCCCGGCGGAGCGGCGACACCGCTCCGCCGGGCCCCGGCGCGTGGTCAGCGGCGCTTGCCGCCGCCCTCGCCGAGCAGGCCCGCCTTGCGGAGGGCGTCCGCCATCGCGCTGTTCGCGGGCGCGGCGGCCTGGCCGCGCGACGGCCCCTGCCCCTGCCCCTGGCCCTGGCCGCGCGCCTGGCCGCGGTGCTGCCCCTGCCGCTGCTGGGGCGGGCGCCCGCCGCGCTCGCGCCGGGGCGCCGCGTCCTGCGCGCCGGCCTCGTCGTCCAGCCGCAGCGTCAGCGAGATCCGCTTGCGCGGGATGTCGACGTCGAGCACCTTCACCTTCACCACGTCGCCCGGCTTCACCACGTCCCGCGGGTCCTTGACGAAGGTCTTCGACATCGCCGAGACGTGCACGAGCCCGTCCTGGTGCACGCCGACGTCCACGAACGCGCCGAACGCCGCCACGTTCGTCACCACGCCCTCCAGGACCATCCCCGGCGCCAGGTCGCCGATCTTCTCGACGCCCTCCTTGAAGGTGGCCGTGCGGAACGCCGGCCGCGGGTCGCGGCCCGGCTTCTCCAGCTCGCGCAGGATGTCGGTGACCGTCGGCAGACCGAAGGTCTCGTCGACGAAGTCGGCCGGGCGCAGCGACCGCAGCGTCCCCGTGTCGCCGATCAGCGCGGCGACCTCGCCGCCCGTCGTCTTCGCCATCCGCCGCACCACCGGGTACGCCTCCGGGTGCACCGCCGACGCGTCCAGCGGGTCGTCGCCGCCGCGGATCCGCAGGAAGCCCGCGCACTGCTCGTACGCCTTCGGGCCGAGCCGGGCCACGTCCTTCAGCGCCTTGCGGGAGCGGAACGGGCCGTTCGCGTCGCGGTGCGCGACGATGTTCTCGGCGAGCCCGGAGCTGATTCCGGAGACCCGCGAAAGCAGCGGCGCGGAAGCGGTGTTGACGTCCACGCCGACGCCGTTCACACAGTCCTCGACGACCGCGTCGAGCGAGCGCGACAGCTTCGTCTCGGAGAGGTCGTGCTGGTACTGGCCGACGCCGATCGACTTCGGGTCGATCTTCACCAGCTCGGCGAGCGGGTCCTGGAGGCGGCGGGCGATCGACACCGCGCCGCGCAACGACACGTCCAGATCGGGGAGTTCCTGCGAGGCGAAGGCGGAGGCCGAGTAGACCGAGGCGCCGGCCTCCGACACCATCACCTTCGTCAGGTTCAACTCGGGGTGCCTGGTGAGGAGTTCGGCCGCCAGCTTGTCCGTCTCGCGGGACGCGGTGCCGTTGCCGATGGCGACCAGCTCGACCGCGTACTCCTTCGCGAGCCGTGCCAGCTTCGCCAGCGACTCGTCCCAGCGGTTGGCCGGGACGTGCGGGTGGATCGTGTCGGTGGCGACGACCTTGCCGGTCGCGTCGACCACCGCCACCTTCACACCGGTACGGAAGCCGGGGTCGAGGCCCAGCGTCGCCCGGGTGCCCGCCGGGGCGGCCAGCAGCAGATCCCGCAGGTTCGCCGCGAAGACCCGGACGGCCTCGTCCTCGGCCGCCGTCCGCAGCCGCAGCCGCAGGTCGATCCCGAGGTGCGTCAGGATCCGGGTGCGCCAGGCCCAGCGGACCGTGTCCTGGAGCCACTTGTCGCCGGGGCGCCCCCGGTCGGCGATCCCGAAGCGGGCCGCCACGATCGGCTCGTACGACGACGGCCCGTCGGTGGGCTCCTCCGGCTCCAGCTCCAGGCTGAGCACGTCCTCCTTCTCGCCGCGCAGCATCGCGAGGACCCGGTGCGAGGGGAGCGCGGTGAAGGGCTCGGCGAAGTCGAAGTAGTCGGCGAACTTCGCTCCGTCCTGCTCCTTGCCCTCGCGCACCTTCGCCACGAGCCGGCCCCGGCTCCACATCCGCTCGCGCAGCTCGCCGATGAGGTCGGCGTCCTCGGAGAACTTCTCGGTGAGGATCGCCCGCGCGCCCTCCAGGGCCGCGGCGGCGTCGGCGACGCCCTTGTCCGCGTCCACGAACGCCGCCGCCGCGGCGGCCGGCTCCACCGACGGGTCGGCCAGCAGCCCCTCCGCCAGCGGCGCCAGCCCGGCCTCGCGGGCGATCTGCGCCTTGGTCCGCCGCTTCGGCTTGAACGGCAGGTAGATGTCCTCCAGCCGGGCCTTGGTGTCGGCGCCCAGGATCCGGGCCTCCAGCTCCTCGGTGAGCTTGCCCTGCTCGCGCACCGAGTCGAGGACGGCGGTCCGCCGGTCCTCCAGCTCCCGCAGGTAGCGCAGCCGCTCCTCCAGGGTGCGCAGCTGCGCGTCGTCGAGCATCTCGGTCGCTTCCTTGCGGTAGCGCGCGATGAACGGCACGGTGGAGCCGCCGTCGAGCAGCTCGACCGCCGCCCTCACCTGTCGCTCGCGTACGCCGAGCTCCTCGGCGATCCTTGCTTCGATGGACGTCGTCACGGTGTCCCGACTCGCCTTCTCGTGCCTGCTGCTTGCGAGTGCATTGTGCCGGGTCGGTCACCCGTACGCGGCAACCGACCCGTCCCCGCGCGCGCCGCGCGGCTCCCGGGGGCTCAGCCCTTGCCGACGAGGTCCGCGGGGAAGGCGCCCGCGCCGGCGGCGGCGACCAGGAAGCCGCGGCCCAGCTCGGTCAGCCGCTCGACGCCGGCCGCGCCGAGGTGCGCGTACGGGGCGGCGTCCAGGCGGTCCGTGGTCTCCTCCAGCTCCTCCCGCAGCCGGACGCCGGACTCCGTCAGCTCGCCGTCCGCGTCGAGGAGGCCGCGCCCGCGCAGCCGCTCCCGGGCGGCCTCCCAGTCGGCGCGGCTCCAGCCCCGGCTGCCGAGCACCCAGCGCGGGGACATGCCCTTGCCGGTGGCGGTGTGGGAGACCAGCGCCTCGACCGGGTCCAGGCCGGCGGCGAGCAGGGCCGTCAGGTGGCCGTCGCCGCGGTGCTCGCGCAGCAGGGTCGCCGCGTGCCAGTAGGCGAGGTGCGGCTCCCCGGGAACGGGCAGGTCGGCGTTGGCGGAGTACAGCGGGCGGGCGTGCCGGGTGCACGCCTCGGCGGCCCGCAGCGCGAGCCCGGCCGCCTCGGCCATCTCCGGGGAGGCGACGGCCTCCTCGCCGAGCAGCCGGCGCAGGGTGGCGTCGACGGCCCGCAGCCGGGCGTCGAGCACGGCGGCGGGGGAGGCGGTCTCCCACACGGCGGGCAGGTGCCGGGCCAGCAGCTCGTGGCGGTAGCTGTAGAAGGTCGCGGCGACGGTGCCGGCGCCCACGGCGCCGAGCGGGGCGCTGCGGGCGGCGAGCCGCATCGCCGCCGGGTCGGCGAGGCCGAGGGCCCCGAGCTCCCGGTCCAGGTCGGGGGAGAAGTACAGCGTCGAGTGCAGCGGGTTCAGGGCGTTGTGGCAGCGGCGCCCGGCCCGCGGCGGCAGCGAGGTCGTCATGGCACCGAACCTAACCGACTGCTTGGTACGGAGGGAACGCCCCGCGGCCCCCGAACCGCACCGCGCAGGGGAAGGGGCGTCCTCACCGTCCGTACGTGAAGCGGGGCGCCCGGCGCTCCAGGAAGGCGGCCACGCCCTCCGCGGTGTCGCCGCTGCCGCGCGCCTCGGCGGCCCAGTGGGCGTCCCGGTCGCGCCGGCCGTCGGCGAACTCCTTCGCCGCGGCCTGGGTGAGCAGCGAGCGGGAGGCGAGCACCCGGCAGAACGCGTCGACGCGCTTCGCCAGCTCCTCCGCCGGGTGCACCTCGTCCACCAGGCCGGTCCGCAGCGCCCGTTCGGCGTCGATCAGCTCGCCGGAGAAGAGCAGGTACTTGGCGGCGGCCGGGCCGACCAGGGCGGTGAGCCGCCGGGTGGAGGAGGACGGGTAGACGATGCCGAGCTTCGCCGGGGTGATCCCGAAGAGGGCGTCCTCCGCCGCGAACCGCAGGTCGCAGGCGGCGGCGAGCTGGCTGCCGCCGCCGACGCAGTAGCCGCGTACGGCGGCCAGGGTCGGCTTCGGGAAGGCCGCCAGCGCCTCCTCGGCGCGGACCGCCAGCGCCTGCTGCTCGTCGCCCGGCTCGCGCAGCGCCGAGATGTCGGCGCCCGCGCAGAAGGTGTCGCCCGCGCCGGTGAGGACCAGCGCCCGGACCGCCGGGTCGGCGGCGAGGCGGTCGAGGACGGCGGGCAGCGCCCGCCACATCCCGGCGGTCATGGCGTTGCGCTTGGCCGGGTGGTCGATGACGAGGGTCGCGACCCCGTCGGTGACGCGGTCGGTGAGGCGGGGCTCCACGGTCTCCATGGGCCGGATGCTATCCAGCGGTCCCGACCGTACGATCGGGAAGGGGTCGTCAGGCAGCCGCGAGGAGGCACGATGACCGGGAAGTCCGGGGACGAGGCGTACGACCCCGTCCAGGAGATGGCCCGCGAGGGCAGGAAGCTGGGCCGGAGCTTCGGCTGGCTGGCCGCGCTCGGCGTGATCCTCGTGCTCTGCGGGATCGTCGGCCTGGTCTACACCGGGCTCGCCACCCTGACCTCCATGTGGCTCTTCGGCTGGCTGCTGCTGATCGGCGGCCTGGTCGGGCTGCTCCAGGCGTACTCGTCGCGGGGCACGAGCTACTTCTGGCTGGCGGCGGTGGTCGCGGCGGTGAACCTGGCGGCCGGCTGCGTGGTGCTGCGCCACCCGGAGGGCACGGCCGAGGCGCTGACCATGTTCGCCGCGCTGCTGTTCCTCACCGGCGGCGTGTTCCGGCTGGTCGGCAGCGTGGTGGTGCGCGGCCCGCAGTTCGGCTGGACGCTGCTCCAGGGCGCGTTCGGGGTGCTGCTGGGCGTGCTGGTGCTCTTCGACTGGCCGGACAGCAGCCGGTACGTCATCGGCTGCTTCTTCTCGCTCGCGCTGCTCTTCGACGGGCTCGGGCTGGTCGCGATCGGCGTCGGCGGCCGGCGGATCGTCGGCATGGTCACCCCGCGACCGGACCGGGACACGGAACCGGCCACCCCGCCGCCCCCGGAGACGCCTCCCGGAAACGCACAAGACCAGTCGCCCTACTGACGCGTACATGCGACATCGATCAGAAGGCGGCCGATAGGTGTCGACTTCTGGTCAGTAGGTCGGGAGACCCCTCGCGATTGCCAAGACTCGAAGCGTGGCGAGAATCGAGCACGAGGGTGGGAACCGGACCATGGAGACCCGCGGAGGTGTCCCCGCCCGGCCACCGTCCTACGAAGGAGTCTGGCGCTTCACCGCTCCCGCGGTCGACGTCTCCGTCCCCCAGGCCCGGCACGCGGTACGCGACCTGCTGGCCCGCCAGGGAGTTCCGGTCCACGAGGACATCCGGCACGGGCTGCTGCTGATCGTCTCCGAGCTGGTCACCAACGCCGTGCGGCACGCGGCGCTGCTCTCCCCGGAGATAGCGGTCGAGGTGGCCATCGGGCCGGAGTGGGTGCGGGTGTCCGTCGAGGACAACCACCCCTACCGGCCCAAGGCCCTGGAGGCGGACTACGGCCAGACCGGCGGCCGGGGGCTGCTCCTGGTGAAGGAGATCGCCCTGGAGGCCGGCGGCGCCTGCGACGTCGAGCACACCGCGGGCGGCGGCAAGATCATCTGGGCGGCGCTGCCCCTGGCCCCGATGGCACCGGGGCCGGGGACGGCGGCGGACGGCCGGGTCACCAGCCCCCGGACGGACCCGTCAGCTCCCTGATCGCGGGACGCGCCGCGTCGAGCACCGTCAGGAACCAGGCGGAGAACGGCGCGGCGGCGTGCCGCTCGGCCAGCTCGGCGGCGGTGACGAAGGCGTACTCGCCGATCTCCTCCGGGTCCGGCCGCGGCGTGGCCTGCACCAGGCCGACGAAGAGATGGTTGAACTCCTGCTCCACCAGGCCCGAGGCCGGGTCCGGGTGGTTGTAGCGGACCGTGCCGGCCTCGCCCATCAGGGACGGGGAGACGCCGAGCTCCTCGAAGGTGCGCCGGGCGGCCGCCGCGAACGGCGCCTCGCCCGGGTAGGGGTGCCCGCAGCAGGTGTTCGACCACACGCCGGGGGAGTGGTACTTGCCGAGCGCGCGGCGCTGGAGCAGCAGCCGGCCCTCCTCGTCGAAGAGGAAGACCGAGAAGGCGCGGTGCAGCTGCCCGGGGGCCTGGTGGGCGGCGAGCTTCTCGGCCGTGCCGATGGTGTTCCCGGCCTCGTCGACCAGTTCCAGCATGATCGGCTCCGGGGTGGCGGACGGCTCCGTGCCGTTCGACGAGAGCTTCGACGCAAGCCCCGGCGCGATCTCGGCCGCGGTGCCCTGTGTGGTCGGCATACCCATCCTTCGCTTCGGTCCTCGGCCCCTGGGGGCCACCCCAGTCTGCCGTACAAAACCGGCTTGTCCGCACTTCGGCGGCCGGAGCCCGCCGCTCCCACCGCACCGGAGTACACCGGCGCGGGGGAGCGGCGGGCCCGCCGGGGACGGGTCAGACCCCGAAAGCCGCCGGATACGCGACCGTGCCCGCCGGGACCGGAGCCGAACCGTCCAGGACCAGCGCCATCATCGCCTCGTCCGGAACCTCGAAAGCTGGCTTGATTCCATATGCGGACGCCCGTGCGAAACCGAACCGGGGGTAGTACTCCGGATGGCCCAGGACGAGCACCAGCCGCTCGCCCGCGAGCCGCGCCGCGTCGAGCGCCGCCCGGACGACGGCCTGCCCGGCGCCCGTCCGCTGGTGCTCCGGCGCCACCGAGACCGGCGCGAGCGCCGCCGCCGGCGCCCCGCCCACCCGGCAGCGGGTGATCAGCGCGTGCGCGGCGACCGAACCGTCCGGCGCCTCGGCGACCACCGAGAGCCCGGGCAGCCAGGCGTCCGGGTCGGCGCGCAGGGCGTCGACCAGGTCGGCCTCGTCCGGGCGCCCGAAGGCCGCCGCGACGACCTCCCGGACCGCCGCCCGGTCGCCGTCCCGCTCGGCGCGGACCGGCCAGCGCGGGTCGGCCGGGCGGAGCACCAGGCCCGCGTAGCCGTAGTCGCCGCCGTGCTCGCGCCGGAGCGCGATCTCGGCCCGCGCCGCCGCCACGGCCTCCGCCATGCCGGGCACGGAGGTGTCGGCGGCGTCGGCGCGCGCCGCGAGCGGGACGTAGTACTCGTCCCAGTCGGAGTCGGGCTGGAGGAAGGTGCCGAGGACGTGGTACCCGGCCGCGACCGCCGCCGCCGAGAGCTCCGCGACCGTACAGAGCGGATAGTGCTCGTCCCAGAAGGCACGGGCCTCCGGGGCGGGCGCCCCGGTGGTCCACGCGCACTCGGTGAGGACCAGCGTGCCGCCCGGCGCGAGCAGCCGGCGCCACTCGGCGAGCGCCCGGTCGAAGCCGATCACGAAGACCGAGCTCTCGGCCCAGACCAGGTCGAAGGAGCCGTCGGGATACGGCAGCGCGCCCATGTCGCCGCGTACGGCGCGGACGGAGCCGTCCAGGCCGCGCCCGGCGGCCGACGCGCGCAGCTCGTCGAGGAACGGCTCGTGGGTGTCGACGGCCGTGACCTCGGCGCCCGCCTCGGCGGCCAGGAGCAGCGCGGAGCGGCCCGGGCCGCAGCCCAGGTCGAGGACCCGCGGACGCTCCGGGAGCGGGCCGGCGAGCCCGAGGAGACGGCGGGTGGTGGCGTCGGAACCGGGACCCTGCCGCGGCAGGCCGCGGTGCAGGGCGAAGAAGGCGTCGTGCAGGAAGGAAGCGTTGTCGGACAACGTGGGAAACCCTTGGTGTGAGAGGGCCCCGGCCGACGACGTGACGGACCGGTGGAAGAACCGGGATCAGGTCAGCCGGAGACCCGGGAGCTGAGGCTGGACCGGGTACGGCCGCGGGTGGCGGCCTCCATCGCGACGGTCATCAACCTCAGCTCCTCTCACGCACGTGTTCGTCCGCCGAGCCTAACAGCCGCGCCGCCCCCGGGGCACGGGCCGAAGGTCACAGGCACAGCTTGGCCTCGTGCGCCGCGTGCCCGGCCGGCTCCAGCTGGAAGGTGCAGTGCTCCACGTCGAAGTGGTCGCCCAGGCAGCCCTGGAGGTCGTGCAGCATCTTCTCGTGGCCCACCGAGTCCAGCGCCGCCGCGTCCACCACCACGTGCGCGGAGAGCACCGGCATCCCGGAGGTGATGGTCCAGGCGTGCAGGTCGTGCACGTCCTCGACGCCCGGCAGGGCCAGGATGTGCGCCCGCACCTCCGCCATGTCGACGCCCTTCGGCGCCGCCTCCAGCAGCACGTCCAGGGTCTCCCGCAGCAGCTTCACCGTGCGCGGCACGATCATCAGGCCGATGACCAGGGAGGCGATCGGGTCGGCGTACTGCCAGCCGGTCAGCAGGATGATCCCGGCGGCGACGATCACCGTCACCGAGCCCAGCGCGTCGGCCAGCACCTCCAGATAGGCGCCGCGGACGTTCAGGCTCTCCTTCTGGCCGCGCATGAGCAGCGACAGCGACACGATGTTGGCCACCAGGCCGACCACGGCGAAGGCGATGGCCAGCCCGCCCTTGGTCTCGGCCGGCTCCATGAACCGCTGGACCGCCTCGTACAGCACGTACCCGCCGACGCCGAGCAGCAGCAGACAGTTGGCGAGCGCCGCCAGGATCTCCGCCCGGGCGAAGCCGAAGGTGCGGTTCCCGGACGGCGGCCGGTTGGCGAAGTGGATCGCCAGCAGCGCCATCGCGAGCCCGATCGCGTCGGTCGCCATGTGCGCCGCGTCGGCGATCAGCGCCAGCGAGTCCGCCATGATCCCGCCGACGATCTCGATCACCATCACGGAGAGCGTGATCCCGAGCGCGATCCGCAGCCGGCTGCGGTACGCGGCGCCCGCGGTACCGGTCGGCGGCGTCCCCCCGTGGCTGTGCCCGTGGTCGTGTCCAGCCCCCATGAGATGGCCTCCCAGTCGTGTTGCGTCGGTGCCCCGAGACGTCAGTGAACTACGGGTGGGGGGTATGTGCAACACGGTACTGAACACCGTTGTCATTGCTCTGACCTGCGACGATGCGCATTCGGCCGACAATCGTGCGATCACCTGCCGGAATGCCGCCGACGACCGCGCCGGGCACGGTTTGGAGGGCCGGCCGCCGATCACGGATGATGATCGCGCGGTGCGCTGCGCATCCCGGCGGCGCGGGGCGGGCCGGCGGGAGTCCGGCGTGCGAAACCTCGGTGAACTCGCGCTCCGTCCATCCGATAGCCTCTGCCGACGTGCCGCCGCCCGGCGCCCGGGGCCCGGAGCGCACCGTCGCGCCCGGGGCCGTCAGGCCCCCGCCGGCCCCCTGCCCGTCCCAAGGAGTGAGTTCGTCTGTCGACCGCCATCCTCACCGGCCCGCCGGCACCCGGATCCTCGCTCGACGCTGATCTGCGGTCGCTCGGCTTCGACGTCCGCCGGGCCGCCGGCCCCGACGAGACGCGTACCCTCCTGGCCGCCGTCCCCGCCGGGGAGCGGGTCGCCCTCGTCGACCCCCGCTTCGTCGGGCACCTGCACGCCCTGCGCCTCGCGCTGACCGACCCCCGCTTCCCGGCCGCCGCCGTGCCCGGCGCGCTCACCGCGCAGCCCGAGGCCCGCCCGGCGCTCGCCCGCGCGCTCGCCGCCGCCCCGGCGCTCACCGCCCCGGCCGCCGCCGCGGCGGAACCGGACCTCACCGGGACCGTCGCCGACGCCCTCGACGCCGACGGCGTCGCCGTGCACCGGCCCGCCCTCGGCACCCTCGTCGCCACCGTCCCGGCCGACGACGACGCCCGCCGCGAGGCCCGCGCCGCCGTCGACGCCGTCGACGACGAGGCCGTCCGCCTGCGCTCCGCCGTGAAGGCCCACGACGGCTTCTTCACCACCTTCTTCATCAGCCCGTACTCGCGGTACATCGCCCGCTGGTGCGCCCGCCGCGGCCTCACCCCCAACCAGGTCACCACCGCCTCGCTGCTCACCGCCCTGATCGCGGCCGGCTGCGCGGCCACCGGCGAGCGCGGCGGCTACGTCGCCGCCGGCGTCCTGCTGCTCGTCTCCTTCGTCCTGGACTGCACCGACGGGCAGCTCGCCCGCTACGCGCTCAAGTACTCGACGATGGGCGCCTGGCTCGACGCCACCTTCGACCGGGCCAAGGAGTACGCGTTCTACGCCGGCCTCGCCCTCGGCGCGGCCCGGAACGGCGACGACGTCTGGACCCTCGCGCTCGCCGCCATGGTCCTCATGACCTGCCGGCACGTCGTGGACTTCTCCTTCAACGAGTCCAACGTCGAGGACACCGCCGCCCCCGGCTCCACCGCGAGGACCAGCCTGGCCCTCTCCAGCCGGCTCGACAGCGTCGGCTGGACCGTCTGGGCCCGGCGCATGATCATCCTGCCGATCGGCGAGCGCTGGGCGATGATCGCCGTCCTCACCGCCGCGACCACCCCCCGGATCGTCTTCTGGGCGCTGATCGCCGGCTGCGCCTTCGCCGCCTGCTACACCACCGCCGGCCGGCTGCTCCGCTCGGTGAAGCGCCGGGGCGCCCGCTCCGACCGGGCCGCCGCGGCCCTCGCCGCCCTCGCGGACTCCGGTCCGCTCGCGCTCCTGGCCGGCCGGATCACCCGCCGCCTCCCCGTACCCGCCCCGGCCGCGGCCCTCCTCGGCGCCGCCCTCGTGCTCGCCGTCGCGGCCACCGCCCCGGTCGGCGGCTGGGCCGCCGTCGCCGCCGCCGGCGGCTACGCGCTGCTGTCCGGCCGCGCCGTCGCCCGCCCCCTCAAGGGCCCCCTCGACTGGTTCGTCCCGCCGCTCCTGCGCGCCGCCGAGTACGGCACGGTCCTGGTGCTCGCCGCCCGGTCGGACGTCCCGCAGGCCGTCCCCGCCGCATTCGGCCTGGTCGCGGCGGTCGCCTACCATCACTACGACACGGTGTACCGCATCCGCGGCGGCACCGGCGCGCCGCCCGCCTGGCTGGTGCGCCTCACCTGCGGACACGAGGGGCGGACGCTCCTGGTGACCGTCCTCGCCGCGCTCCTCGTGGACCGCGGCGACGACTTCACCCTGGCGCTGACCGCCCTCGCGGGCGCGCTCGCGCTCGTGGTGCTCGTGGAGTCCATCCGCTTCTGGGTCTCCTCCGGAGCACCCGCCGTTCACGACGAAGGAGAAACAGCATGATCGGCCTCGTACTGGCAGCCGGTGCCGGACGGCGACTGCGTCCCTACACCGACACCCTCCCGAAGGCCCTCGTGCCCGTGGACGGTGACACCACCGTCCTCGACCTCACGCTGAAGAACTTCGCCGAGATCGGCCTCACCGAGGTCGCGATCGTCGTCGGCTACCGCAAGGAGGCCGTCTACGCGCGCAAGGAGGCCCTGGAGGCGAAGTACGGCCTCGCCCTCACCCTCATCGACAACGACAAGGCCGAGGAGTGGAACAACGCCTACTCCCTGTGGTGCGCCCGTGAGGTCCTCAAGCGCGGGGTGATCCTCGCCAACGGCGACACCGTCCACCCGGTCTCCGTCGAGAAGACGCTGCTCGCCGCCCGCGGCAAGGGCCAGAAGATCATCCTCGCCCTCGACACGGTGAAGAAGCTCGCCGACGAGGAGATGAAGGTCGTCACCGCCGAGGGCGAGGGCGTCCGGAAGATCACGAAGCTGATGGACCCGGCCGACGCGACCGGCGAGTACATCGGCGTCACCCTCATCGAGGCCGAGGCCGCCGAGGCGCTGGCCGACGCCCTGAAGGCCACCTTCGAGCGCGACCCCGACCTGTACTACGAGGACGGCTACCAGGAGCTCGTCAACCGCGGCTTCACCGTCGACGTCGAGCCGATCGGCGAGGTCTCCTGGGTCGAGATCGACAACCACGACGACCTCGCCAAGGGCCGGGAGATCGCGTGCCGGTACTGACCCGACTGATCCCGTCGCCGGTCGTCGTCGACATCCGCAGGGGAGCGCTGGACGACCTGTCCGCGCTCCTCGCGGACCAGCGGATCTCCAGCAACGGCAAGATCGCCGTCGCCATCAGCGGCGGCTCCGGGCTCAAGCTCCGCGACCAGTTCGCGCCCGAGCTGCCCGGCGCCGACTGGTACACGGTCTCCGGCGGCACCATCGACGAGGCCGTCAAGCTCGCCGACGCCATGCGCGGCAAGCGGTACGACGCCGTGGTCGCCCTCGGCGGCGGCAAGATCATCGACGTGACGAAGTACGCGGCGGCCCGGGTCGGGCTGCCGCTGGTCGCCATAGCGACCAACCTCTCGCACGACGGCATCTGCTCGCCGATCTCCACCCTGGACAACGACAACGGCCGCGGCTCCTACGGCGTCCCGACCCCGATCGCGCTGGTCATCGACCTCGACGTGATCCGGGACGCCCCGATCCGCTTCATCCGCTCCGGCATCGGCGACGCGGTCTCCAACATCTCCGCCCTCGCGGACTGGGAGCTGTCCCACCGCGAGACCGGCGAGAAGATCGACGGCCTGGCCGCCGCCATGGCCCGCAGCGCCGGCGAGGCCGTGCTCCGGCACCCGGGCGGCGTCGGCGACGACGACTTCCTGGTGACCCTCTCCGAGGGCCTGGTGATGTCCGGCATCGCCATGTCGATCAGCGGCGACAGCCGCCCCTCCTCGGGCGCCTGCCACGAGATCAGCCACGCCTTCGACCTGCTCTTCCCCGCCCGCGCGGCCAGCCACGGCGAGCAGTGCGGCCTGGGCGCGGCCTTCGCGATGCACCTGCGCGGGGCCCGCGAGGAGTCCGGCGTGATCGTGGAGACCCTGCGCCGGCACGGCCTGCCCGTGACGCCGGAGGAGATGGGCTTCACCGTCGACGAGTTCGTGCGCGCGGTGGAGTTCGCCCCGCAGACCCGGCCGGGCCGGTTCACCATCCTGGAACACCTCGACCTGTCCGACGACGAGATCAGGGACGCGTACGCCGACTATGCCAAAGCCATCGGTAGCTGAGCTCCGCCCGGTCGTCCACCCGCCGGGTGTGAAGGACCGGCGGAGCGGCGAGCACTGGGGCGGCCGCCTCTACATGCGGGAGATCTCGCTGCGGATCACCCGCCAGCTGGCGAACACCCGGGTCACCCCGAACCAGCTGACGTACCTGATGACCCTGGCCGGCGTCCTCGCCGCCCCGGCGCTGCTGGTGCCGGGCGTGGCGGGCGCCGTGCTCGGCGTCGTCGCGGTCCAGCTGTACCTGCTGCTCGACTGCGTCGACGGCGAGCTGGCCCGCTGGAAGAAGCAGTACTCGCTGGCCGGCGTCTACCTGGACCGGGTCGGCGCCTACCTGTGCGACGCGGCCGTGCTCGTCGGCTTCGGCCTGCGCGCCGCCGACCTGTGGGGCGAGGGCCGGATCGACTGGCTGTGGGCCTTCCTCGGCACCCTGGCCGCGCTCGGCGCCATCCTGATCAAGGCCGAGACCGACCTGGTGGGCGTCGCCCGCCACCAGAACGGCATGCCCCCGGTCAAGGAGGCGGCTTCGGAGCCGCGCTCCTCCGGCATGGCCCTGGCCCGCCGGGCCGCCGCCGCCCTCAAGTTCCACCGGCTGATCCTCGGGATCGAGGCGTCGCTGCTGATCCTGGTGCTGGCCGTGGCCGACCAGATGCGCGGCGACCTCTTCTTCTCCCGGCTCGGCGTCGCCGTCCTCGCCGGCATCGCCCTGCTCCAGACGCTGCTGCACCTCGTCTCGGTGCTCGCGTCCAGCAGACTGAAGTAGCGGGCCCCGGCCCGCCGCCCGCCGGAAGATCGCCCGGCGTCCCGGCGGGCCGCCCGGATGGCGTACGGTGTGGCGGCGGACCCGGTGCCGGGGGCCGCCCACCGGTCAGCTGACATCGCGGCACCCCCTCGTGCCGCCATCGTGAACACGAAAGTTTCGACTGTGAGTGACATTCACCAGGGCGGGGCGGTCGCGACCAGCGCGCCTCCCGCCTCCGTCGACGCGGGCCTGTCCCCGGGCGACCTCGCCGCGAAGTACGGCCTCTCGGTCAGCGGAGCCCGGCCCGGACTGTTCGAGTACGTCCGGCAGCTGTGGAGCCATCGCCACTTCATCCTGGCCTTCTCCTCGGCGAAGCTCACCGCCCAGTACAGCCAGGCCAAGCTCGGCCAGGTCTGGCAGGTGGCGACGCCGCTGCTCAACGCCCTGATCTACTACCTGATCTTCGGGCTCATCCTGGGCGCCGGAAAGGGCATGGAGAAGGACGTCTACATCCCCTTCCTGGTCACCGGCATCTTCGTGTTCACCTTCACGCAGAGCTCCGTGATGGCCGGCGTACGGGCGATCTCCGGCAACCTCGGACTGGTGCGGGCGCTGCACTTCCCGCGCGCCAGCCTCCCCGTCAGCTTCTCGATCCAGCAGCTCCAGCAGCTGCTCTTCTCGATGGTCGTGCTCGTCGCGATCGTCATGGTCTCCGGCAGCTACCCGTCGGCGAGCTGGCTCCTGGTGATCCCGGCGCTGCTGCTGCAGTTCGTGTTCAACACGGGCCTCGCGCTGATCATGGCCCGGGCCGGCGCCAAGACGCCCGACCTCGCGCAGCTGATGCCCTTCGTCATGCGGACCTGGCTGTACGCCTCCGGCGTCATGTTCTCGATCCCCGTGATGCTCCAGGACAAGCCGCAGTGGATCGCGGACATCCTCATGTACAACCCGGCGGCGGTCTACATGGACCTGATCCGCTTCGCCCTGATCGACGGCTACGGCTCCGAGAACCTGCCCGACCACGTGTGGGCCACCGGCCTCGGCTGGGCGCTGCTCTTCGGGATCGGCGGCTTCGTCTACTTCTGGAAGGCCGAGGAGAGGTACGGCCGTGGCTGACACCACCGAGAGCGCCAAGACGCCCACCGTCATCTGTGACGACGTCCACATCGTCTACCGCGTCAACACCGGCGGCGGCGGCAAGGGCAGCGCCACCGCCGCCCTCAGCCGGATCGTCGGCAAGGGCAAGGCCGAGGTCAGCCGGGGCGTCCGCAAGGTGCACGCGGTCCGCGGCGTCACCTTCACCGCCTACCGCGGCGAGGCCATCGGCCTCATCGGCACCAACGGCTCCGGCAAGTCCACCCTGCTGCGCGCCATCGCCGGCCTGCTCCCCACCGAGAGCGGCAAGGTCTACACCGACGGCCAGCCCTCGCTCCTCGGCGTCAACGCCGCCCTGATGAACGACCTCACCGGCGAGCGCAACGTCATCCTCGGCGGCCTCGCCATGGGCATGAGCCGCGAGGAGATCCACGCGCGGTATCAGGACATCGTCGACTTCTCCGGGATCAACGACAAGGGCGACTTCATCAGCCTGCCCATGCGCACGTACTCCTCCGGCATGGGCGCCCGGCTCCGCTTCGCCATCGCCGCCGCCAAGAACCACGACGTGCTCCTCATCGACGAGGCGCTCGCCACCGGCGACCGCAAGTTCCAGATCCGCTCCGAGGAGCGCATCCGCGAGCTGCGCAAGGAGGCCGGCACGGTCTTCCTGGTCAGCCACAGCAACAAGTCCATCCGGGACACCTGCGACCGGGTGCTCTGGCTGGAGAAGGGCCAGCTCCTCATGGACGGCCCGACCGAGGAGGTCCTCAAGGCGTACGAGCGCGAGACCGCCCGCTGACGCCCGCGCCGCACCGCGTGCCGCACGCCCCCCGCCGACCGGCGGGGGGCGTTCCGGTTTTCGCCGGTCGCGCGCCCCGGCGGAATGTTCATGCGGTCAACATCGGGCAGGATGAGCCCATGGCAGGGATCTCGGGCGGAAAGAACTACCACCACGGCGACCTGCGCAACGCCCTGCTGTGCGCGGCCGTCGGCCTCGCCGCCGAGGGCGGCCCCGAGCGGGTCGTGCTGCGCGAGGCGGCCCGCCGCGTCGGCGTCTCGCCCACCGCCGCCTACCGCCACTTCGACGGACGCGGCGAACTGCTCCGTACCGTCCGCGGCCACGCCCGGGCCCGGCTCGCCGAGGCCATGGAACGGGCCGCCGCCCGCGAGCCCGGCTCCGACGACCCCGCCCTCGCCGCCGAGCGCCGGCTCGCCGCCCTCTGCCGCGGCTACGTCGGCTTCGCCGTCGAGCACCCCGGCCTCTACCGGGCCGCCTTCGGCACCGTCCGCCCCGCCGGGGACCCGCCGGCCGGTCTCCCCGTCCCGCCGGAGCCCGAGATCCGCGCCTTCGCCCTGCTCCGCGAGGCCATGGACGCCCTCGACCGGACCGGCGGCCGGCGCCCCGCCGCCGGCGCCGCCGCCTGGTCCGCGGTGCACGGCCTGTCGCTGCTGCTCCTCGAAGGCCCGCTGCGCCGGCTCTCCGCCCAGCGCCGGGCCGACGTGGTCGAGACCACCCTCGCCATGGTCGTCTCCGGAGCCCGCGGCCGCTGACCCCCGGGCGCGCCACTATCGCCACTGGTCAGCCCCGGCGTGGCGCGAGGCCCCCCGAATGGCGACCTCCCCCGTACGACGTAAGCTGTACCGGTCTGATCCACACCACCCGCGGTGCCCCCGGGAACACCCCGGCGGGCGCGTGCTCCGTGCGCGGCGGCGTGTCCGAAAGAGGATGGATTGGATCGGCAGTGTAGAACGGGAGATATGACGGCCATGACGCAGAATCTCCATCTTCACGTGGGTGTCGCCGTCCCCGCGCCGGGCGCCGCCCGGTGACGGCTCCCCGGCACGTGCGCGCCGACGACCCATCGCGCACCACACTCGGCAAGTCCGCGGACGAGAACTTCCCCGTGGCCCCCTTCTTCCTGCCCCGCGCCTGGCGCGACGACCTCATGGCCGTCTACGGCTACGCCCGCCTCGTCGACGACATCGGCGACGGCGACCTCGCCCCCGGCGGCGCCGACCCCCTCGGCCTCCCCGCCGATGCCGGCCCGCTCGCCCTCCTCGACGCCCTGGAGGAGGACCTGGACCGGGTCTTCGGCGGCACCCCGCGCCACCCGCTGCTCCGCGCCCTCCAGCCGACCGTCCGCCGCCGCGGCCTCACCCGCGAGCCCTTCCTCGGACTGATCCAGGCCAACCGGCAGGACCAGCTCGTCCGCCGCTACGAGACGTACGACGACCTCCTCGCCTACTGCGAGCTCTCCGCCAACCCCGTCGGCCGGCTCGTCCTCGGCATCACCGGCACCGCCACCCCCGAGCGGATCCGCCGCTCCGACGAGATCTGCACCGCCCTCCAGATCGTCGAGCACCTCCAGGACGTCGCCGAGGACCTCGGCCGCGACCGGATCTACCTGCCCGCCGAGGACCTCAAGCGGTTCCACGTCACCGAGGACGACCTCGCCCGGCCCACCGCGGGCGCCGCCGTGCGCTCCCTCGTCGCCTTCCAGGCCGCACGCGCCCGCGCCCTGCTGCACGCCGGCACCCCGCTCGTCGGCAGCGTCCACGGCCGCCTCCGCCTGCTCCTCACCGGCTTCACCGCCGGCGGGCTCGCCGCGCTCGACGCCATCGCCGCCGCCGGCTTCGACGTCCTCGCCGGACCGCCGAAGCCCACCAAGCCGAGCCTGACGCGCCAGGCGGGAGCGGTCCTGCTCCGGGCGCGGAGAGAGGGGGGATCGTGACCGTGGACCACCTGACCGCGCCGTCCGCGCCGGTACAGGCCGCGTACAGCTACTGCGAGGCCGTCACCGGGCAGCAGGCCCGCAACTTCGCCTACGGCATCCGCCTGCTGCCCGCCGACAAGCGGCAGGCCATGTCCGCCCTGTACGCCTTCTCCCGGCGCGTCGACGACATCGGCGACGGCCCCCTCGCCCCCGAGGAGAAGCACGAACGCCTGGAGGCCACCCGGACCCTGCTCGACCGGGTCCGCAAGGGCGACGTGGCCGAGGACGACACCGACCCCGTCGGCGTCGCGCTCGCCGACGCCGCCCGCCGCTTCCCGATCCCCCTCGAAGGGCTCGACGAGCTCATCGACGGCGTCCTCATGGACGTCCGCGGCGCCACCTACCGCGGCTGGGACGAGCTCAAGGTCTACTGCCGCTGCGTCGCCGGCGCCATCGGCCGGCTCTCCCTCGGCGTCTTCGGCACCCAGCCCGGCGCCGCCGGGGCGGACCGGGCCGCCGAGTACGCCGACACCCTCGGCCTCGCGCTCCAGCTCACCAACATCCTCCGCGACGTCCGCGAGGACGCCGGCAACGGCCGCACCTACCTGCCCGCCGACGACCTCGCCCGCTTCGGCTGCCAGGACGGCTTCGCCGCCCCGCCGCCCCCCGGCGCCGACTTCGCCGGACTCGTGCGCTTCGAGGTCCGCCGCGCCCGCGAACTCTTCGCCGAGGGCTACCGGCTGCTGCCGATGCTCGACCGGCGCAGCGGCGCCTGCGTCGCCGCCATGGCCGGCATCTACCGCCGGCTCCTCGACCGCATCGAGCGCGACCCCGACGCCGTGCTCCGCGGCCGGGTCTCGCTCCCCGGCCCCGAGAAGGCGTACGTCGCCGTCCGCGGCCTCTCCGGCCTCGACGCCCGCCACATCGCCCGCCGCACCGCCCGGGGGCGTGCCTGATGGCCCCCGCCGACCGGGCCGGGACCCCGGCCCCGACCGCCGTCGTCGTCGGCGGCGGCCTCGCCGGCGTCACCACCGCCCTCCAGCTCGCCGACGCCGGCGTCGCCGTCACCCTCCTCGAAGGCCGCCCCCGCCTCGGCGGCCTCGCCTTCTCCTTCCGCCGCGGCGACCTCACCGTCGACAACGGCCAGCACGTCTACCTGCGCTGCTGCACCGCCTACCGCTGGTTCCTCGACCGGATCGACGGCACCCGCCTCGCCCCGCTCCAGGACCGCCTCGACGTCCCCGTCCTCGACGTCGCGCACCCCCGCGGCCCCCGCCTCGGCCGGATCCGCCGCGACCCGCTGCCGGTCCCCTTCCACCTGGCCCGCAGCCTCGCCACGTACCCGCACCTCTCGCTCGCCGAACGGGCCTCCGTCGGCCGCGCCGCCCTCGCGCTCAAGAAGCTCGACCCGGCCGACCCGGCCCTCGACGGCATCGACTTCGCCACCTGGCTCGGCCGCCACGGGCAGACGCCCCGCGCCGTCGAGGCGCTGTGGGACCTCATCGGCATCCCCACCCTCAACGCCCCCGCCCCCGACGCCTCCATGGGGCTCGCCGCCATGGTCTTCCGGACCGGGCTGCTCACCGACCCCGCCGCCGCCGACATCGGCTGGGCCCACGTGCCGCTCGGCCGGCTCCACGACACCCTCGCCGCCAAGGCCCTCGACGGGCTCGGCGTCCGCACCCTGCTGCGCACCAAGGCCCGCCGGATCTCCCGCGCCGACGACGGCCGCTGGCACGTCGAGGTGCCCGGCGAGACCCTGGCCGCCGACGCCGTCGTCCTCGCCGTGCCGCAGGCCGAGACCCACGCCCTGCTGCCCGACGGCGCGCTCGACGACCCCGACCGGCTCCTCGACATCGGCACCGCGCCCATCCTCGACCTGCACGTCGTCTACGACCGCCGGGTGCTGAAGCGGCCCTTCTTCACCGCCCTCGGCTCCCCGGTCCAGTGGGTCTTCGACCGCACCGCGTCCGCCGGACTCACCGGCGGCGGCCAGTACCTGGCCGTCTCGCAGTCCGCCGCCCAGGACGAGATCGACACCCCCGTGGCCGAACTCCGCGCGCGCTACCTGCCGGAGCTGGAGCGGCTGCTGCCCGCCGCCCGCGGCGCCGGGGTCCGCGACTTCTTCGTCACCCGGGAACGGACCGCCACCTTCGCCCCCACACCGGGCGTCGGGCGCCTGCGCCCCGGCACCCGCACCCGTGCGCCCGGCCTCTACCTGGCCGGCGCCTGGACCGCCACCGGCTGGCCCGCGACCATGGAGGGTGCCGTCCGAAGCGGCTTCAGCGCCGCCGGCGCGGCGCTCTCCGCCTTCGGCCGCCGCCACGACCATCCGCTGCAGGAGGCGGCATGAGTGTGATCACAGGAACCAGAGGAGAGACCGTGCCGACCGTGCCCCCGGGGTCCCCGGCCGTCGACACCGCCGACGTCAACGCGCTGCTGGAGAGGGGGCGGACCCTGTCCACCCCCGTCATGCGGGCGGCCGTCGGCCGCCTCGCGGCTCCCATGGACACCGTGGCCGCCTACCACTTCGGCTGGATCGACGCCCAGGGCAACCCCACCGACGGCGACAGCGGAAAGGCCGTGCGCCCCGCGCTCGCCCTGCTCTCCGCCGAGGCCGCCGGCGCCGCGCCCGAGACCGGCGTCCCCGGCGCGGTCGCCGTCGAGCTCGTGCACAACTTCTCGCTCCTCCACGACGACCTGATGGACGGCGACGAGCAGCGCCGCCACCGCGACACCGTGTGGAAGGTGTTCGGCCCCGCCCAGGCGATCCTGGTCGGTGACGCGCTCTCCGCCCTCGCCAACGAGGTGCTGCTGGAACTCGGCACCGTCGAGGCCGGCCGCGCCGCCCGCCGGCTGACCACGGCCAACCGCAAGCTCATCGACGGGCAGGCCCAGGACATCTCCTACGAGCACCGCGAGCGGGTCACCGTCGAGGAGTGCCTGGAGATGGAGGGCAACAAGACCGGCGCCCTCCTCGCCTGCGCCGTCTCCATCGGCGCGGTCCTCGGCGGCGCCGACGACCGCACCGCCGACAAGCTGGAGGAGTACGGCTACCACCTCGGCCTCGCCTTCCAGGCCGTCGACGACCTCCTCGGCATCTGGGGCGACCCGGAGGCCACCGGCAAGCAGACCTGGAGCGACCTGCGGCAGCGCAAGAAGTCGCTGCCGGTCGTCGCCGCCCTCGCGGCCGGCGGGGAGGCGTCCGAGCGGCTCGCCCGGCTGCTCGCCGAGGACGCCAAGGCCCCCGACTTCGACTCCTTCTCCGAGGCCGACTTCGCCTACCGCGCCGCCCTCATCGAGGAGGCCGGCGGGCGCGAGTGGACCGCCGAGGAGGCCCGCCGCCAGCACGCCGTCGCCCTCCGTGCCCTGCACGAGGTGGACATGCCCGCCCGGGTGCGCGACCAGCTGATCGCGCTCGCCGACTTCGTCGTCGTACGGAAGAAATGATCACCCACAGCCAGATATGAGTGCGCAGTCGCCGGCCGGTGCCACCCCGCCCCGGCCGACGGCAGACCCGCAGGAGCAGAAGGAACCGACTGCACGAAGGGGAAGCCATGACAGCGACGACCGACGGAAGCGCCGGGGCAGTGGGCCCCCTCGCGCCCGCGGCCCGCACCACACCGCAGCACCGCACCACCCCCGCCCCGGGACCCCTGGACGAGGCCGCCGCCCTCGCCGTCCGCAGGGCCACCGACCACCTCCTCGCCCGCCAGGCCCCCGAGGGCTGGTGGAAGGGCGCCCTGGAGACCAACGTCACCATGGACGCCGAGGACCTGCTGCTCCGCCGGTTCCTCGGGATCCTCGACCCGGACACCACGGCCGCCGCCGCCCGTCACATCCGCAGCCGGCAGTACGAGGACGGCACCTGGCCCACCTTCCACGGCGGCCCCGGCGACCTGTCCGCCACCGTCGAGGCGTACGTCGCCCTGCGGCTCGCCGGGGACCGGCCCGAGGACCCGCACATGGCCCGCGCCGCCGCCTGGGTCCGCGCCGAGGGCGGCATCGCCGCCGCCCGCGTCTTCACCCGCATCTGGCTGGCCCTCTTCGGCTGGTGGCGCTGGGAGGACCTGCCCGAGCTGCCGCCCGAGCTGGTCTTCCTGCCGACGTGGTTCCCGATGAACATCTACGACTTCGGCTGCTGGGCCCGGCAGACCATCGTGCCGCTCACCGTCGTCTCCGCGCACCGCCCGGTCCGGCCCGCGCCGTTCGCCCTCGACGAGCTGCACACCGACCCGGACCGCCCGGCGCCGCCCCGGCCGCTCGCCCCGCTCACCGGCTGGGACGGCCTCTTCCAGCGCCTCGACAAGGCCCTGCACGTCTACCACCGGTTCGCCTGGCGCGGCCTGCGCAGGGCGGCCATGAACGCCGCCTCCCGCTGGATCGTCGAGCGGCAGGAGAACGACGGCTGCTGGGGCGGCATCCAGCCGCCCGCCGTCTACTCGCTCATCGCCCTCCACCTGCTCGGCTACGACCTGGAGCATCCCGTCATGCGGGCCGGCCTGGAGTCCCTGGACCGGTTCGCCGTGTGGCGGGAGGAGCCCGACGGGCCCGTCCGCATGGTCGAGGCGTGCCAGTCGCCCGTCTGGGACACCTGCCTCGCCACCATCGCCCTCGCCGACGCCGGCCTGCCCGCCGACCACCCGGCGCTCGTCAGGGCCGCCGACTGGATGCTCGGCGAGGAGGTCACCAAGGCCGGCGACTGGGCCGTCCGCCGGCCCGGACTCCCGCCCGGCGGCTGGGCGTTCGAGTTCCACAACGACAACTACCCGGACATCGACGACACCGCCGAGGTGATCCTCGCGCTGCGCCGGGTCCGGCACCCCGACCCCGCCCGCGTGGACGCCGCCGTCGCCCGCGCCGCCCGCTGGACCGTCGGCATGCAGTCCGGCAACGGCGCCTGGGCCGCCTTCGACGCCGACAACACGGGCGTTTTGCCCAACAAACTGCCCTTCTGCGACTTCGGTGAGGTCATCGACCCGCCCTCCGCCGACGTCACCGCCCACGTGGTCGAGATGCTCGCCCACGAGGGCCGCGCCGACGACCCCCGCACCCGCCGGGGCATCGACTGGCTGCTCGCCGCCCAGGAGCCGAACGGCGCCTGGTTCGGCCGCTGGGGCGTCAACTACGTCTACGGCACCGGGTCGGTGCTGCCCGCCCTCGCCGCCGCCGGACTCCCCGCCTCCCACCCGGCGTTCCGCCGGGCCGTCGCCTGGCTCGCCGCCGCGCAGAACCCGGACGGCGGCTGGGGCGAGGACCTGCGCTCGTACGACGACCGCTCCTGGATCGGCCGCGGCGCCTCCACCGCCTCGCAGACCGCCTGGGCCCTCATCGCCCTGCTGGCCGCCGGCGAACGCGAGTCGGAGTCCGTCCGCCGGGGCGTCGCCTGGCTGACGGACACCCAGCGCGAGGACGGCTCCTGGGACGAGCCGTACTTCACCGGCACCGGCTTCCCCTGGGACTTCTCCATCAACTACCACCTCTACCGGCAGGTCTTCCCGCTCACCGCGCTCGGCCGGTACCTGCACGGCGAGCCCGTCCCGCGCCGGGAGGGGTGATGCAGCGCCCGCCCGGGGAACCGGGCGCCGCCGCGCCGCCGCTGCTCGTCGCCTGCGCGCTCGGCATCGAGCGGTTCGCGCTGCGCGGCGGCGGCCGGTCCGGGGCCCCGGGGCCGGTCCGGGTGGTCCGCACCGGCATGGGCCCCGCCCATGCCGCCCGCGAGGTGTCCCGGGCGCTCGCGCGCGACGGCTGGGCCGGGGCCGCCGTCGTCGCCTCCGGCTTCTGCGCCGGACTCGCCCCCGGCATGCACCCCGGCGACCTCGTCGTCGCCGGGGAGACCCGCGACCCCTACGGCACCACCGCCTGCGACGGCACCGCCCTGCTGGTCGACGCCCTCACCCGGGCGCTGCCCGGCCGGACCGTGCACACCGGCCCGCTGACCGGCTCCGACCACGTGGTGCGGGGCCCCGAGCGGGCCGCGCTGGCGGCCGGCGGGGCGATCGCCGTCGACATGGAGTCCGCCGCCACCCTCCGTACCGCCCGGGCCGTCGGACCCCGGCCCCTTGCCGCCGTACGGGTGGTCGTGGACGCCCCCGAGCACGAACTGGTCCGCATCGGCACCGTACGCGGGGGAATATCGGCCTTCCGTGTCCTGCGTGCCGTCCTTCCCGCCTTCTTCGAATGGCACCGTTCTCTGCTGCTCCCCAGGAGGTGAGCGAGTCATGGCCATGCCGCTCCGTCAGTCCGTCCGGGTCGGGACCTATCTCCTCGAACAGAAGCTCCGCAAGCGGGACAAGTTCCCGCTCATCGTCGAACTGGAGCCGCTCTACGCCTGCAACCTCAAGTGCGAGGGCTGCGGCAAGATCCAGCACCCGGCCGGCGTCCTCAAGCAGCGGATGCCGGTCGCCCAGGCGGTCGGCGCCGTCCTGGAGTCCGGCGCCCCGATGGTCTCCATCGCCGGCGGCGAACCCCTGATGCACCCGCAGATCCACGAGATCGTGCGCCAGCTCGTCGCCCGGCGGAAGTACGTCTTCCTCTGCACCAACGCGATGCTGCTGCGCAAGAAGCTCGCCGACTTCACGCCGTCCCCCTATTTCGCCTTCGCCGTCCACATCGACGGACTGCGCGAACGCCACGACGAGTCCGTGGCGAAGGAGGGCGTGTTCGACGAGGCCGTCGCCGCGATCAAGGAGGCCAAGCGGCGCGGATTCCGGGTCACCACGAATTCCACGTTCTTCAACACCGACACTCCGCAGACGATCATCGAGGTGCTGAACTTCCTCAACGACGACCTCCAGGTCGACGAGATGATGATCTCCCCGGCCTACGCCTACGAGAAGGCCCCCGACCAGGAGCACTTCCTCGGCGTCGAACAGACCAGGGAGCTCTTCCGGAAGGCGTTCGCCGGCGGCAACCGGCGCCGCTGGCGGCTCAACCACTCGCCGCTCTTCCTCGACTTCCTCGAAGGCAAGGCCGACTTCCCGTGCACCGCCTGGGCGATCCCCAACTACTCCCTCTTCGGCTGGCAGCGCCCCTGCTACCTGATGAGCGACGGGTACGTCCCCACCTACCGCGAACTCGTCGAGGAGACCGACTGGGACAAGTACGGCCGCGGCAAGGACCCGCGGTGCGCCAACTGCATGGCGCACTGCGGCTACGAACCGACCGCCGTCCTCGCCACCATGGGCTCGCTCAAGGAGTCGCTGCGGGCGGTCCGCGAGACCGTCCAGGGGAGCTGAGGGGCGCACCATGACCGACGGGTTCGACCTGCGGGCCCTGCTCGCCGAGCGCGGCGGCGAGCGGTACGCGCTGCACGCCCGCCACCTCAACCCGCAGCTGCCCCGGATGCTGCACACCATCGGCTTCGACAAGGTCTACGAGCGGGCCGCCGGCGCCCACTTCTGGGACGCCGACGGCAACGACCACCTCGACATGCTCGCCGGCTTCGGCGTCATGGGCCTCGGCCGGCACCACCCCGTCGTCCGCAAGGCCCTGCACGACGTCCTCGACGCGGACCTGCCGGACCTCACCCGCTTCGACTGCCCGCCGCTGCCCGGACTGCTCGCCGAGCGGCTGCTCGCCCACAGCCCCCACCTCGACCGGGTCTTCTTCGGCAACAGCGGCACCGAGGCCGTCGAGACCGCGCTGAAGTTCGCCCGGTACGCCACCGGCCGGCCCAGGGTCGTCTACTGCGACCACGCCTTCCACGGGCTCACCACCGGCGCCCTCTCCGTCAACGGCGAGAAGGGCTTCAGGGCCGGCTTCGACCCGCTGCTGCCCGACACTGCGATCGCGCTCGGCGACCTCGACGCCCTGGAGCGCGAGCTCCGCAGGGGCGACGTGGCCGCCTTCGTGGTCGAGCCGATCCAGGGCAAGGGCGTCCACGAGGCCCCGCCCGGCTTCCTCGCCGCCGCGCAGGCGCTGCTGCGCCGGCACGGGGCGCTGCTGATCGCCGACGAGGTGCAGACCGGCCTCGGCCGGACCGGCGACTTCTACGCGTACCAGCACGAGGACGGCGTCGAGCCGGACCTGGTGTGCGTGGCGAAGGCGCTCTCCGGCGGGTACGTGCCGGTGGGCGCCACCCTCGGCCGCGACTGGATCTTCAAGAAGGTCTACTCCTCGATGGACCGGGTCCTGGTGCACTCGGCCAGCTTCGGCTCCAACGCCCAGGCGATGGCGGCCGGGCTCGCGGTGCTGTCGGTGATGGAGTCCGAGGGGACGGTCGCGCACGTGCGGCGGGTCGGCGGGCTGCTGAAGGGCCGGCTGGAGGAGCTGGTGCCCCGGTACGAGCTGCTGCACGCGGTGCGGGGCCGGGGGCTGATGATCGGGATCGAGTTCGGCCGGCCGAGCTCGCTGGCGCTGCGCGGCCGGTGGGCGATGCTCCAGACGGCCCGCAAGGGGCTCTTCGCGCAGATGGTGGTGGTGCCGCTGCTCCAGCGGCACCGGATCCTCACCCAGGTCTCCGGCGACCACTTGGAGGTGATCAAGCTGATCCCGCCGCTGGTGATCGACGAGGCGGACGTGGACCGCTTCGTGACCGCGTTCACGGCGGTGATGGAGGACGCCCACGGCGGCGGGGGACTGCTGTGGGACTTCGGGAAGACACTGGTCAAGCAGGCGGTCGCGCAGCGCTGAGCCGTCCGCATCCGAAGGTTTTTGCCTCTGGGGCAAGAAACTTGCCTCAGAGGCACGATCCTGGCGGAATGGACGCATGGACCACGTCCCCCGGGGCTCCGCCCCGGAAACCGCCGCCCCCGAGCTCGTGCCCGACGTCGCCCCGCAGCTGCGGGCCCTGCGCCGGCGCCGGGGGCTCACCCTGGAGGCCGCCGCCCAGCGCGCCGGGCTCTCCCCGGCGCACCTCTCGCGGCTGGAGACCGGGAACCGGCAGCCGTCGCTGCCGATGCTGCTGGCCCTCGCCCGTATCTACGGTACGACGGTCGCCGAGCTGCTGGGGGAGGCCCCGCCCGAGCGCGACCCGGTGATCCGGGCCGGGCGGTCCGAGCCGGTCGAGGCGGACGGCTGGATCTACCGGCAGGCTGGCGGCGCCGGGCGCGCCCTGCAGTGCCTCCGCGTGCACGTGCCGTACGCCACCCGGGCCGACATCGTGCGCGTCCACCCCGGCGAGGAGTGGCTGCACGTCCTCGACGGACAGGTCCGGCTCGCGCTCGGCGAGACCGTGCATCTGCTCGATCCCGGGGACAGCGCGCACTTCGACTCGCTCACCCCGCACCGGATCGGCGCGGCCGGCCGCGCCGGCGCCGAGGTGCTGTTCGTCCACACCCTCCTGCAGAGCCCCGCCGCCGAACTGTGCCTGGGCGGCGGCGCCCCGCATTCCCGCTGAACCCCGAAGGGTTGACCGACATGTCCGACAAGTCAGCGCATTCCCGTCCGGTCACCGGAGAGGAGCGCGGGGAGGGCCGCTTCCCCAAGGGGCTGGTGCTCCGCCTCTTCGCGTACCTGGTCGCCGGCCACCTCTTCGCCGCCTTCCTCTACCTGCTCTTCATGCTCGGCGGGCAGAACCAGTAAGCGGTCCCGGGGCGCTCACGCCTCCGTCAGGAACCGCTCGCGCAGCCGCTCGCGGGTCTCGGGCGCCAGCTTCAGGCCCTCCGCGAGGTAGACGTCCACGGACCCCCAGGTCGCGTCGATCGTCTCGAAGGCGGCCCGCAGGTACTCCACCCGCGCGTCGAACAGCGGGCTCAGCAGCTCCACCACCTCGGGCGCCATCCCGTCCCGGGCGGTGGGGCTACGGCGCACCTTGTAGCGGCGGTGCGGGGCGTCGGACTTCACGTAGTCGGCCTCGATCGCCGCGCGCTCCACGCCCAGGGCGAGCAGGGTGATCGCGATCGAGAGCCCGGCGCGGTCCTTGCCGGCCGCGCAGTGCATCAGGGCCGGGACGGCGTCGTCGGCGAGGGCGTGCAGCACCCGGCTGTGCTCGGCGGTCCGCTCCACGACCATCCTGCGGTACGAGGTGATCATCCGCTCCGCGGCCCTGCCCTCGCCCAGCAGCCCGCGCAGGGTGTCGAGGTCGCCCTCCCGGACCAGCCGCCAGAACTCCTTGCCGTCGGCCGGGTCGCTCAGCGGTATGTTCACGTTCCGTACGCCCGGGAGCTCCACGTCGGGCCCCTCCACCTTGGCGTCGGCGGCGTTGCGGAAGTCGAAGACGGTGTGCAGGCCGAGGCCGGCGAGGAAGGCCGCGTCGGACTCGGTGGCGTCGGCGAGGTGGCCGCTGCGGAACAGGGTGCCGGGCCGGACGGCGCGTCCGTCCGTCGTCGGCAGGCCGCCCACGTCCCGGAAGTTGCGGACCTCCGCGAGCTCGGGCTCGCCGGGCTCGAAGGGCGACTGGACCTGCGGCAGCTGTTGCGTCACGGATGCTCCTGGGGGTAGGCGTTCGCGGGGCGGGGAACGAGATCGGTTCCCCCCGCAATCATCCCGGCGCCGGGGGGTGCGGCGCACCCCCCTGAGCAGCAATGGGCGATCTGTCCGTATTGGGATGCTTGGGATAACCCGCCCTGGTTGAGGGGGAGATGGCGTCCGGCGCGTGAGCAGCGTCATAGAAGTGACGGATCGTGGCCGACCGCCCGGACCAATCCCCCTCCGCGAAAAGGGAATCGAGGGTCCGTCATCCACGGAGGGTGACCGGAATTCCGGGCTCGAAGATCGCCCCGGAATGCCCGGAGAATTCGGCGGCTTGTTCGCGCCGACCCCGCTCGTCTAGCGTCGCCGTCAATCCGGTCGGACCGCCGAATCCTGCCACCGTCCGGAATTCGACCCCATCCCATCGCACGGCAGGAGCGGGGGACCCAAGGAAGTACGCCGGTCCCGCGAACGCAGGACGGCTCGGGGTGAAGCCGCGTGAGAAACGCGGCCGGGCATCTCCAGTCCGAACCCGACAGCTCACCTCGCAGGCGCCGGAGAGGAATTCGCCATGCCCGCGAAGGGTAAGCACCGCCGTCCGAAGTCCACCCTGATCACCCGTGGCCTGGTCGCCGCCGGCACCGGTGGCGCCGTCGTCGCCCTGCCGCTCATCGGCGCCACCGGGGCCCACGCCGCCGAGCAGGCCGCCCCGGCCGCCGCCCCCGCCGCCGTCGTGAGCGCCGCCGCGCAGGTCCAGGCCGCCGCGCCCGCCGCCGCCCCGGCCGCGAAGGCCGCCGCTCCGAAGACGTACTCCGTCGTCGCCGGCGACTACCTGTCCAAGATCGCCGCCGAGCAGGGCGTCGCCGGCGGCTGGCAGAAGCTCTACGCGGACAACCGCCAGGTCGTCGGCGAGGACCCGTCGCTGATCCTGCCGGGCATGAAGCTCACCCTCGGCGCCAAGAACACCGCCAAGGCCGCCGCGCCGAAGGCCGCCGCCGAGGCCGCCCCGAAGGCCGCCGCGAAGACCGAGCGCAAGGCCGCCCCGAAGGCCGAGCGCAAGGCCGTCCAGAAGACGCGGTCCGCCGGCGAGCAGACCCGCGCCACCCGCTCCACCGAGCGCGCCGCCGCCCCGGCCGCCGCGCAGCCCGCCTCCTCCGGCTGGGTCGCCCCCGTCACCGGCGGCGTCTCCACCCCGTACCGCGCCTCCGGCTCCATGTGGTCCTCCGGCTACCACACCGGCGCCGACTTCATCGCCTCCTCCGGCACCACCGTCCGCGCCGTCGGCGCCGGCACGGTCGTCTCCGCCGGCTGGAGCGGCGCGTACGGCAACGAGGTCGTCATCAAGCACGCCGACGGCAACTACTCGCAGTACGCCCACCTCTCCTCCCTCGCCGTCTCCGCCGGCCAGTCGGTCAGCGGCGGCCAGCAGATCGGCCTCTCCGGCTCCACGGGCAACTCCACCGGCCCGCACCTGCACTTCGAGATCCGCACCTCGCCGAGCTACGGCGCCGACATCGACCCGCTGGCCTACCTGCGCCAGCACGGCGTCTCCATCTGACGCACCCCCGTCCGGACGCGGTCCGGCCGGCCCCGGCGGAGGCCCGGCACCCCCTGGTGCCGGGCCTCCGCCCTATTCCGGCTTGGCACATTCTTTATCGGTGGCATATATCACCCACCGTCAACCCCTCCTTACGGTCGCGTAGGACACACCCGAAAGGGGAGGATGTGCTGCCGTGGCAGACGATTCGAGAGAAACAGACAAGAGCGCGTTCGGTGCATTCGGGTCGTACGCGGCGATCGGCGACAGCTTCACGGAAGGCGTCGGAGACCCCGGTCCCGACGGGACCTACGTCGGCTGGGCGGACCGCCTCGCGGTGCTCCTCGCCGACCAGCTGCCGGACCACCAGGAGTTCCGCTACGCCAACCTGGCCGTCCGCGGACGACTCCTCGACCAGATCGTGACCGAGCAGGTGCCCCGGGCCAAGGAGCTCGCGCCCGACCTGGTCACCTTCTGCGCCGGCGGCAACGACATCATCCGCCCCGGCACCGACCCCGACGACGTCGCCGAGCGCTTCGAGCGGGCCGTGCGCGACCTCACCTCCGCCGTCGGCACCGTCATGGTCACCACCGGCTTCGACACCCGCGGCGTACCCGTGCTCAAGCACCTGCGCGGCAAGATCGCCACGTACACCGCCCACGTCCGCGCCATCGCCGACCGCTACGACTGCCCGGTCCTCGACCTGTGGTCGCTGCGGTCGGTCCAGGACCGGCGCGCCTGGGACGACGACCGGCTGCACCTCTCGCCCGAGGGGCACACCCGGGTCGCGCTGCGCGCCGCGCAGGTCCTCGGCCTGCCGGTGCCCGCCGACCCCGACCAGGAGTGGCCGCCGCTGCCCGCCCGCGGCCCGCTGGAGGTCCGGCGGGACGACATCCACTGGGCGCGCGAGTACCTCGTGCCGTGGATCGGCCGGCGGCTGCGCGGCGAGAGCTCCGGCGACCACGTCGAGGCCAAGCGTCCCGACCTCATGCCCCTGTAGTCCAGGGGCGGCCGGCGGGGATCCGCTCCAGGACCCCGCCGGCGAACACGTCGTACAGCGGCAGCGTCTCCAGGTGCACGTAGCCGATGTGGCAGTCGCAGACGGCGAGCGGGCAGGCGCGCGGGCGCAGCGCGGCCCGGTACGAGCCGTCGTACAGATTGCCCAGCTCCGCCTTGACGAAGTGGCAGCGCCGCACCGTCCCGTCGCCGTCCACCGACACCACCGACGCGCCGGTCCGGCACGGCAGCCCCACCGAGCGGTGCGGATGCCGGCTGTACGGGAAGAGCGGGTCGATGCCCGTCCACGCCGCCGCCTCCGCGTCGGTGTAGGTGTGCCCCTCGGCCGCGTTCACCCACAGGTAGACGTGGTCGGGCAGCGCGGCCCGCAGCCGCAGCGCCTCCGCGTGGTGCTCGGGCAGCCCCACCACGCCGACGCTGAACCGGACGCCGCGGTCCGCCAGGTCGAGCGCCTTCCCGAGGAAGCGGTCGTACGGGGTCTGGCCCGGGTGGTACGTGCACCACAGGGCCAGCGCGTCCAGGTCGGCCTCGTCGAGCCAGGACGTCCGGCAGCTCAGATTGGTCTGGATCGCGACCCGCTCCACGTGCGGCAGCCGGGACAGCTCCACCAGCGCCCGCCGGTACCAGGAGCGGACCAGCCCCTCGCCCCACGGCGTGAAGAGGATCCGCAGCCGGTCCCCGGTCTGCCCGGCCGCCCAGCCGGTGAACCGCTCCAGCGCCGCCCGGTCCGCCCGCAGCGCCTCCGGGCTGTCCCGCCGCTTGGCGAACGGGCAGTACGGGCAGTCGTAGTCGCAGGAGGCGAGCGGCCCCCGGTACAGCAGCGTCAGGTCCACGCCCGCCCCCTACTTCGGCTCGTACGCGGCCATCGCGGCCCGTACGGCGGGGGAGAACAGCTCCGGACCGAGGCCGTCCGAGTGCGCGAGGCCCTCCGGCGACAGGCGCAGCAGCCCGTCCGGCGCCGACCCGTCCAGCCAGCCGTACCCGGCGAACCGCTCCAGCTCCGGGCCGAAGTCCTCGTGCGCGCCCGACCCGAACCGCTTCTCGTACCCGGCGAGCTCCATGCCCTCGGCCTGCAGCAGCGACTGGAGCAGGTGGCGGCGGCGCGCCTCGCCGCCGTCCACCCACCGGCCCACCTCGGCCCGGGAGAAGTCGGCGGTCTCCGTGTAGGCGTCGATGATCGACCGGATCTCCCGCATGTCGACCGCGTAGTCGAAGGAGTAGTGCAGCGCCGCCGTGTACGAACGCGCGCCGCAGCCCAGGCCGATCATGCCGTCGGTCTGGCAGGCGTAGTCGTCGGGCCCGGCCGGGCCCGCGTCCGCCCGCCGGAACATCCGCATCGACACCTGCTCGTAGCCGTGCGCCAGCAGGTGGTCCCGGCCCCGCCGGTAGAGCCGCAGCCGCCGCTCGTCCCACTCCCGGTCCGACTCGGCCGGGGCCGAGCGGCCGAGCCCGGTCAGCGGGCGCACGTACAGCGGGTACAGGTACAGCTCCTCGGGCCGCCAGGCGAGCGCCGCGTCCAGCGAGTACCGCCAGGTCTCCTCGGTCTGCCCCTCGATGCCGTAGATGAGGTCGATGTTGAGCACCGGCACCGCGGTGTCCCGGATCCGGCCGAGCGCCGCCTCCACGTCCGCGCGGCGCTGCGGCCGGACCGCCGCCCGCGCCTCGGCGTCCACGAAGCTCTGCACCCCGATGCTCAGCCGGGTGGCGCCGCGCGCGGCGAGGACCGCGAGCCGGTCGGCGGTGGCGGTGGCCGGCGAGGTCTCGACGGAGAGCGGCACCGCCCGCAGGTCGGCGCCCATGCGGTGCTCGGCGATGTCGCACAGCCGCTCCAGCTCGGCGGCGGTCAGGAAGGTCGGCGTGCCGCCGCCGAACGCCGCCGTCGCGAACCGCACCGGCGCCGCGTCGCCCAGCGCCTCCCGGACCGCCGCGGCCTGCCGGCCGAGCGCGTCCAGGTAGCGGGTCGTCAGCTCGTCCGGGGCGCCGATCCGGGTGAAGAGGTTGCAGAAGCCGCAGCGGACCTCGCAGAAAGGTATGTGCGCGTACAGCGAGAGGGCGTCCTTCGGCTCGTCCGCCCACAGCGCGGCCAGCTCCGGCCGCTCGGGCAGCGGCCGGTACGCCGTCTTGTGCGGGTAGGCGTAGACGTACGAGCGGTACGGACGCGGGTGCGCGGTGCCGGTCACGCGGCGGCTCCTTCCCGGGGACCGTCCAGCGTGAACTGCGCGTACGGCACCGTCCACACCACCTCGTGGCCGAGCCGGTGGCCCGTGTACCCGTCGTCGCCGTACGCCGTCCCGTGGTCCGAGCAGACGATCGCGAAGCAGCGGCGGCGGGAGGACATCGCGGCGAACAGCCGCCCGATGTGCCGGTCCACGTACTCCAGCGCCGCCGCGTGGGTGGCCCGGGTGTCGCCGGCCTCGCGGCGCGCGCCCGGGGTGTGGAACCAGTTGGGCTGGTGCAGGGCCGCCACGTTCACGAAGAGGAAGAGCCGGCGCCCGGCCGGGAGCGCGGCCACCACCTCCTCCGCCCGCGTCACCTGCGCCTCGAACGAGGTCGGCGACGCCACCCCGAACGACGGCTCCCAGTGGCTCTCCTGGAACAGACCGGGCAGCACCGAGCCGAGCGGCGGCCGCTTGTTGAAGAACCCGACGCCACCCACGCACACCGTGCGGTAACCCTCGGCGGCGAGCGCGGACACCAGGTCGGGGGAGTCGTACACGAAGGTGCCGTCCGCGGTGGTCTCGCTGCCCGCGAACCGGGCCGCGAAGAGCCGCGGATGCGGCCCCGGCACCGCCGGCGTCGGCAGGAAACCGGCGAAGATCGCCTGGTGGGAGGCGTAGGTGAAACTGCCGGGGGCGTGCCGCCGCTCCCACCGCCCGCCCGGCAGGTGCCGGGCCAGGTTCGGGATGCGGCCGGCCGCGGCCAGCTCGGCGGCCACGTCGTACCGGAGGGTGTCGAGGGTGACCAGGAGCAGGTCATGGCTGCCGACGATCTCGTTCATGTCGGGCTGGTTCACGGGGTGGTGCTCGTTCCTGTGGTGCTGGATGTCGGTGTCCCGGAGGCGCGCAGCAGATCGGCGACCTGGGCACCGTACGTGTCCAGGCCCTCCGCGCCGCTGCCGGGGAGGCCGGTGAGGCCGGGCAGGAGGTCCCCGAAGGCGTTGACCTCGCCGACCGCGAAGCGGCGCCAGCCGGCGCCCGGCAGCAGGTCCACGCCGACGCAGCGGGTGCCCGGGAAGGCCGCCGCCGCCCGCTCGCACACGGCGACGGCGTCCTCCCAGCGCCCGCCGGCGGCGGCGATCGCCGCCCGCGCGGCGGCCAGGTCGCCGCGGGCGCCGCCGAGGTGGAGATTGGTCATCGGGGAGCGGCTGGTGCGGACCACGGCGTGCGTGGCGCGCCCGCCGGTCACCACCACCCGCAGGTCGGCGGCCCGGCCGCCCTGCACCGCCTTCGGCAGCCAGCGCTCCACGTGCAGCCCGTCCGGCGCGAGCGCGTCGACCAGGGCGCCGACCTCCCGCGCCCCCGTGTAGCGCCGCACCCGCAGCGAGTTGAAGAGCCGTCCGGCCCCGTCCCGCTCCACCGAGGTGGTCGCCTGCACCCGGCCCCCGGCCGCCGTCTCCAGGGCGAGGACCCCGGAGGCGGAGGAGCCGTGGGCCGGTTTCACGAAGACCCGGCGCAGCCCGGCCGCGGCCGTCAGCGCCACCAGGTCGTCCCAGCCGCGCACCGGCGCCCCGCCGGGGCCCGAGGTCGGCGACGCCGGGACCGGCACCCCGGCGTCGGCGAGCCGGCCGTGGGTGAGCCGCTTGTCGAAGAGGACCGCCGTCTCCGCCGGATCGTCCACCAGCACCGCGCCGGCCCGCGCGGCCTCGGCCGCGAGCCCGGCGACGGCGGCGGTGAACCGCTCGTACCAGAGCCGGCCGCCCTCCACCCGGGCCGGGTCGTCGGCGTCCCGCAGCAGGCGGTCCACCTCCGGCACCTCCCCGGGCGAGTCGACGCGCACGGTCTCGCCCGCCGCGAGGCGGGCCCGGCCGGCCAGCACGTCGAGCCAGGAGACGACCCGCGCCCCGGGCAGCCCGGCGGCGCGCAGCGCGTCCTGGAAGAACGCGACGCGCCGGCCCGCCGGATCGCCGACGACGACGAGGCGCGGGCCGCCGGTCATTCGGCGACGGCGACGTAGCGCCAGACGTCCCCGTCGCCGTCGTCCTCCGGCTCCTGCGGGTCGTCCAGGACCACCCGCACGCCGTGCGGGGCGAGCGCGGCCGTCAGCCGTGCGCCCATCGCCTCAGACAAGTAGTGGTGCGACAGGTCCAGCTCCCGCAGGTGGGTGAGCGGCTGCCCGTCGAGCAGGGCCGCCGCGCCCTCGTCGGTGAGCACGCCCATGCTGAGGTCGAGCCTGTCGAGCCGGGCGACGACCGGCGCGCTCGCCACCGCCGCCGCCACCTGGTCCTCGATGACGCTGTTGCACAGCCCCAGGCTGCGCAGGGCCGGGAACGCCTCGCCGGACAGCAGCGGCGCCAGGTCGGCCGGGGAGGAGTCGCCGCCGTACTCGTCGGTGCCCAGCCACAGTTCCAGGCGCTCCAGGGCGGGCAGGTCGCTGCCGGCGATGCCGCGCACCACCTCGGCGCCGAGCCCGCCGGTCTCCACGACCAGGGTCTCCAGGCCGGTGTGGCGCACCGACGGGAAGGCGAGCCCGCTGCCGCCGCGCACCCCGAGCTCCCGCAGCGCCGGGTAGGCGGCGAGCAGCGGCGTCACGTCGGACTGCACGATCCAGGAGATCTCGCAGTCCTCGACCGTCATGTCCCCGAGGAAGACGGCCTCCAGGCCGGTCAGGCGGTCGTTCGCGGCGATCAGGGCGGTGACGATCCCGGCGGAGGAGGTCTCGTACGCGTCCTCCCAGCCGCCGACCACGATCGCGCGGACCCGGCGGGTGTCGACGCTCTTCAGGAACTGCCCGAACAGGCCGTCCCACTCGGGGTCGTCGGCGTCGCGGTACGTCGGGCCGGACACCCGCCACGCCACCGCCGCGGCGTCGGGGAGGGCGTCGCCCGGCTCGGCGCCGGCGAAGTCGAAGACGGGGAGGCCGTGGAACTCCTCCAGATAGGCCCCAATGGTCATGACGGTGCTCCAGACGACGGACGGCTGTACGGACTGACGGCAAGAGTTCTACCAAGCGGCACTGACAGCGGGGGGCGGCGGGGGCGGGAGCGGACGCGTTGTCAGTGGCGGCCTCTAGCGTCGTTCTCGTGTTCGGGCAGTGGGACCCGGACGGGAAAGGGGAGAGCCATGTACCGGCAGGGGGACGTGCTGATCGTGCCCGTCGACGAGCGGGCCGTGCCCGGCCGGGCGAAGGACGCGCGCGGCGAGCCGAGGGACGGGCGCGGCCGGCTGGTGCTGGCCTTCGGCGAGGTCACCGGGCACGCCCACGCGATCCCGGGGCCCGGCCGGCTGGTGCGCGAGCCGGGGCCGTACGGCCCGTTCCTGCTCGAACTGCCCGAGGGCGGGCGGCTCGTGCACGAGGAGCACGCCACGATCGTCCTGCCGAAGGGCTGGTACCGGGTGGTGCGGCAGCGGGAGTACGTGCCGGGCGCGTACCGGCTCGTGGCGGACTGAGGACAGGGACCGGGGACCAGGGACCGAGACGGAGGGACAGGCAGTGGCAGGCGAGATGGGGGACGGGACGATGAACGACGGGGACATGTACGAGAAGTGGCGGCGTGTCGCCGCGGCCACCGGGCCCGCCGACCGGGCCGCGGTCGAGGACGGCGTCCGGCTGGCCTACGCGAGCGCCGGACTGCCCGCGCCCGCGCGGGTGCTCTGGGCGGACTCGCCGCTCGCCGCCGTCGAACTGGTCGCCGGCCTCACGGACCGGGGGCGGCCGGTGCGCGAGGAGGTGCGGACCCTGCCCTGGGCGGAGGAGCGGCGCCGGCTCCACGACACCCTCGGCCCGGCCGGCTGGACCGCGCACTGGCAGGCCACCGGCGCCCGGCTCTGGGAGCCGACGCGGGCGCTCGCCGAGCGGGTCAGAGCCGCCGTCCTGGAGGCGCTCGACGAGCGCGCTCAGGCCGGCGCGCCCGCCGCGACCGCGGCCCGCGAGCTGCTGTACGACGCGGTGCTCGGCCAGCAGGACGCCGCCTGGCTCGCCGCCTTCGACGGGCACGGGACCCGGCTCGCCGGGCTCGCCGCCGTCGCCGGACAGGCCGGCTGGTGGTGGCCGTACGAGAACGTCGCCGTCGTCTGCGAACGCCCCGTCGCACTGCACCGCGACGAGGCCGGCCGGCTCGACCGCGGCGACGGCCCCGCCCTCGCCCACCGGGACGGCTTCGCCCTCCACGCGTGGCGCGGCATGCCGGTCACCCCCGGCTTCCTCGCCGGGCTCGCCGACCTCGACCCGGAGCGCATCCGCACCGAGGAGAACGCCGAACTCCGCCGCGTCATGCTGGAGTTCTACGGCTACGAGCGCTTCCTCGCCGACTCCGGGGCCCGCCCCGAGGGCCGCGACGAGACGGGCGTGCTCTGGCGGATCGCGCTCGCCGACGACGAGGACGTCGTCATGGTCGAGGTGGTCAACTCGACGCCCGAACCGGACGGCAGCCACCGCACCTACTGGCTCCGCGTGCCGCCCGCCACCCGGACCGCCCGGGAGGGCGTCGCCTGGACCTTCGGCATCGGCGCGGAGGTGTACGAGCCGCTCGTCCAGACCTGAGCGGCCCGGCCGCTGGTACGGAGAGGTGAAGGGCGGCGCCGGTCAGGAGTGGCGCCCGGGAGGCGGCGCCTCCGGGTGCTGGGATGTGCCCGCCGGAGCCACCGGCACCCATCCGTCGAAGGGACCGCCCGTGCCGCACCGCCCCGTGCCCGCCCTCCCGGACCACCGCGTCCGCGCCGCCCGGCTCCTCGCCGCCACCGCCGTCCTCGGCGGGCTGCTCCTGGGCTCCGCCGCGCCCGCCCTGGCCGCCGCGCCGGACCGCTCCGCCCCGCGGGCCGCCGCCCGCTCCGAGGCCCCGGCGACGGTCACCGTCACGGGCAGCGGCAGCGCGTCCGCCGCCCCCGACCTGGCGATCCTCTCCGTGGGCGTCGAGGTCACCAGGGCGACCGCGAAGGAGGCGATGGCCGCGCAGAGCACCGCCGCCGAGGCGCTGCTCGCCGTCCTGCGGAAGGAGGGCGTCGAGGACCGGGACATCCGCACCGACAGCCTCGCCCTCACCCCCGTCTACACCCAGACGACCGGCGGCGAGTCCAAGGTGACCGGCTACCAGGCCGGGCAGACGTTCTCCGTGAAGGTCCGGCGGATCGACCGGGCCGGCCAGGTCGTCGGCGCCGTCAACGACGCCACCGGCGACGCCGGCCGGGTGCACGGCGTCGTCTTCGACGTCGCCGACCCGAAGGAACTGCGCGCCAAGGCCCGCGAGGCTGCCTACCAGGACGCGTACGAGAAGGCGTCCCAGCACGCCCGGCTCAGCGGCCACCGCCTCGGCCGGCTCATCTCGCTCAGCGAGGGCGACTCCCTGCGGCCCGGCCACGGCGCGGTGCCGTCCATGCCGGCCGACGAGCCGACCGTCCCGCTCGCCCCCGGCGAGATCGAGGAGCAGGTCACCGTGTCGGCGGTGTACGAACTCCTCTGACCGCCGGCGGCGCCGGGAGGCCCAGCTCGCGGGCGAGCGCCTCGTCCGCCCACCGCAGCATCGCGGTCCGGGACAGACCGCCCGCGTACACCGTCGTCTGGACGGCGAGCCCGTCGAGGTACGCGGTCAGCCGCCAGGCGGCACTGGCCGGATCGGGGCACGGGAACTCGCCGGCGGCCACCCCCTCCTCGATGACCGAGACCAGCGCCGCCTTCCACGCCCGGTCCAGGCCGGCCGCGACCCGGCGCAGCTCCGGGTCGCGCAGCCCGGCCGCCCACGCCTCGATCCACAGCCGCCACCCCTTGGCCTGCCCGGTCGGGGCGTACCAGCGGACGGCGGCGCGCAGCCGCCGCTCCGCGCTCGCCCGGCGGCCGAGGATCCGGCGCAGCTGCGCCAGATCGCCCTCCGCCGCGTGCGCGAAGGCCGCCGCGACCAGCTGCTCCTTGGTGGAGAAGTGGTACAGCACCAGCGCGTTGCTCACCCCGAGGGCGGCGGCCACGTCGGCGATCCGGACGGCGGCGGCGCCCCGCGCCTCGATCTGCGAGACGGCGGCCCGCAGCAGCTCCTCGCGCCGCTCGGTCACGCTCAACCGCACTCTCGCCACGGCCGGAAGCCTACACAGCACATGACAGCGGCATGATCGACGCGGCGCGCGGCCGGCGGGCGGGGGCGCCGAATCGATACCAGCCGTACCGCTCCGTGATCGGGGTAGACGGGCCGCGCCGGACCGGCCCTGACGGGGCCCGCCCCGGCCGCCCATAATGGAACGACCCCATCGATCAGGAGGACCTGTGACCGGAACCGGCCCAGACCGTCCGCTGCGGGACCGGCTGCGCGCCCTGCGGCCCGAGTCCTTCGGTGCCGAGCCGGCGGGGGAGCGGCTGGCCCGCATCCGCCGCTCGCCGCACTTCGCCGACGGCGTCTTCCAGAACCCCGAGGAGGCCCGCCGCGGCCCCTCCGGTTCCACGGTCGACCTGATGAAGATCTACTTCGAGAAGGAGGCGCGCGCCCGCCGGGCCCCGGCCGGGGTCATCCCCGTCCACCCGACGACCGTCGCGGACCTCGCCCGCCCCGCCGCCACCGGCCTGCGGATCACGTGGCTCGGCCACTCCAGCGTGCTCGCCGAGATCGACGGCGTACGGATCCTCTTCGACCCCGTCTGGGGCGAGCGCTGCTCCCCCTTCTCCTTCGCCGGTCCGCGCCGGCTCCACCCGGCGCCCGCGCCGCTGGCCGCGCTCGGCCCGGTCGACGTCGTCGTGATCTCCCACGACCACTACGACCACCTCGACCTGCCCACGATCAAGGCGCTGGCCGGCACGGACACCCTGTTCGCGGTCCCGCTCGGCGTCGGCGCGCACCTGGAGCGCTGGGGCGTCCCCGCGTCCCGCCTGCGCGAACTCGACTGGCACGAGTCCACCGAGGTCGGCGACGTCACCCTCACCGCCACCCCGGCCCGCCACTTCTGCGGCCGGGCGCTCCGCAACCGCCAGCACACCCTCTGGGCCTCCTGGTCGGTCCGCGGCCCGCGCCACCGCGTCTTCCACAGCGGCGACACCGGCTACTTCCGCGGCTTCCGGGACATCGGCGCGGCCCACGGCCCGTTCGACGTGACGATGATCCAGATCGGCGCGTACGCGGAGTTCTGGCCCAAGAACCACACGGACTATACGCCGATGCCTGGGGCGTGGCCAGACATTCACATGACGCCCGCGCAGGGGGTCCAGGCCCATCTTGACCTGCAGGGAGGTACTCCGGCCGGTGTGATGCTGCCGATCCACTGGGCCACCTTCAACCTGGCTCCGCACCCGTGGGCGGAGCCGGGGGAGTGGACGAAGGACGCGGCGGAGGAGGCGGGGCAGGCGGTGGCGTTCCCACGTCCTGGTGAGCCGTTCGAGCCTGCGGCGGGGAAGCTGCCCGCGGATGCTTGGTGGCGTGGGGTGTCTCAGCCGATCGCTCGTCCGTGGCGCCGGCCGAAGTCGGCGCAGATTCCTGTTGAGGCGTCCGAGCGTGATCTAGACCTGGCGGGTGATCGGTGAGGTCGGGTGAGGACGAGCTGGGCTGGGTCGTGGCCCTGCTGGCTCGTCTCCGGGCGAGGAGCGCGACCGTGTGGCGCGCGCACTCGACGGTCCGTCCCGGCGGAAGCCTTCGGTGAGTGCCCAACGGTTCATGCCGTTGCCGACCAGAGCGGGATCGTCCTCGGTTGTCGTCCGGACGCGCATCGTGGAGCGCTGAGCACGCCCTCGCGGAAGCTTCATCGGTTCGCCGGTGGGACGCGGTGTTCGCGAACACCACGAGGAAGCGGTCTGGTGTACCAGCATGAGCTGGACCTGGGCGAGGATGGCCCGGCTGGTGTCGGGCGGCAGTGCGATGGTGATCTTGTCTGGCCAGTTGGGGTTGCTGACGGGCTTGGGTGCGCTGGGTGTCGACGGCGTCAGTCGCAAGCGCCCTCGCTGAAGGTAGCGTGAGAGATGTAGAAGGCGAGCATGTCCGGGCCGGGCGGCGGCAGGTCCTCGGCTCCAGGAAAGACCACGGGCGGCTCCGGATCCGGGGTCAGAGTGACGCGCACGCAGTACTCGGCGTCGGTGTCCTCGGTGCCGATGGTGTAGTTGCCGTCCTGCCCCTCGTGCGTCTCGACGCCGTACCTGGGGCCGATGTCGGTCTTCCTGATCGCCTCGACGATCAGGGAGCCGTGGTCGCCTGCGAGAGTCGTGTAGTGCGCCTTTCCGTCCAGGTCCGCGACGCCCTGTTGGACGGCGTCACGGAACTCGCCCTCGCCCCACGTCGACTCGGCACGCACTCCGTACAGCACGCCGAGCGCGACGAGCGGCGCCAGGACGATGAGCGCGCGACCGACCGGGTTGCGGTGGTTGTAGACGTACCTGCCGGTACCCCATCCACTCCTGACGAAGACCGGCTCCTCGCTCACGTTGCCTCGCAGCCGGCGATGCGCGCGAGGTTCCTGGCCGCCTCGCGGACGACCGCCGAGCTGTTGCGGATCTCGGTATCGCGCTCGGCGGAGTCCTTCTCCTGTTCCTCGTCCTTCTTCGAGGGCCCGATGAAGGTCACCGTGATGTACGGGGCGGTCGAGCCCATACGGGCGGCGCAGTCGGCGGGCAGCCACGCCTTGGCCTCCTCGGGGAGCGCCCAGCCCTTGAACCCGGGGCCGAGGGGGACGGAGTCCTTCCTGGAGCCGGGGTCGTGCCGCTCGTCCGCGACGACCAGTTTGAAGATCTCTCGGCGGTAGTTGCCGTCGGGGTTGGCGCGCAGCACGGCACACCCCTTGAACACCGCGGTGTCGCCCTTGCCCGGGCTCACCCACTCCTCCGCGCCGACCTCGCCGCCCTTGCCGTCGTCGATCAGCTCTGCCGTCTGCCGGCTGAGCGCACCGTGGCACAGGGCCTGCGGCAGCGAAGGCTTCTTCTCGGTGTCGGGCCAGAGAGCTGCGGTCACGACCGCCGCCCCGGCGACGCCGAGAACGACGGTCAGCGGCAGCCACTTCTCGTCCATCGGTCACTGGCCCATCGACTTGTCGGCGTCTTGCATGCCGTTGTGGTACCACTGCTCGGTGATCGCCTGGAGGTGGTCCTCGTACTCGCCGGGGCTCGTGTCCAGCTCCTCCTCCGACAGTCCGCGATGCGTCGCCATCCCGCGCAGCATGCCGTACAGCTGCTTCTGGCCCTCGTCGTAGTGCTTGATCATGTTTTCGCGGGTCGCGGCGTCGACCTTGGCGTTCTCGTCGTTCAGGTTCGCGCTCAGACCCCAGTCGATCGAGCGCTGGACCCCGTCGCCGACGATCGGGATGGGGGGCAGCAGCCCACCGTAGACGTGATAGTTGACCATTTTGTTCCAGTTGTTGGCGTCCTTCTCGGCCTGACCCAGGTCGTAGATGACGTCGCCGCGCACACCGTCGAGGTGACCGAGCACCGAAGCCGACTGCTTGACCCAGGCCCGCAGCTCCGGGTCCTCCTTGCGGAAGGACTCCTCCGGGAAGCGCGACAGCCCCTCCCCGATCACGGCGGTCTGCGAGCCGTGGATGGCCTTGAAGGCGTTGGGGTCCTCGGCCGTGGAGCGGATGATCCGGGTGAGGTCGCCGCGGTCGATCTCCAGCTGGTTGAAGTCGGTCGGGCCGTCCATCTTCTTGCCGAGGATCTGGTGCACGTCGGAGCCGTAGTCGGCGATCATGTCGGCCATCGGCAGCCGCATGGAGACGGGGACGGCGCTCTGGTCGGTCCTGAGCTCCTTCGTGTACTCGCCCATCACCCGCTCGAAGATCGCGGTCTCGGCGCCGTCGTGGTGGGCGGGCACCGGGTGCATCGGCGTGCCAGGGGCGCGGCCGGTGGCGGCGGCCTCGAGCGCGAGACCGAGCTCGGCCCGGGCCGAGGAGTGCTGGAGCTCCTCCGGCATCTCGCTCTCGACCTCGCCGCCGGGCCACTTCCGGTCGTCCAGGAAGTACTTCAGGTTGTCGGTCGTGTTCGGGTCGAAGTAGTGGGTTGCGGCGGACGGGTTGCGGCTCATGGCGTTCAGCAGGCCCTTCATGGGGTCCTCCTGGGTGCCCTGCCAGTTCTCCATGTGGCCGTCGTACGGGTCGGCGGCGGTCGTCTCCCAGTCCCGGATGGTGTCGGCGACCTCGGTGAGGAAGGCCTCGCTGTACACCGGGTCGCCCTCGTCCTTCTGCCAGGGCGAGGACTTCTCCTTGGGGTCCTTGTTCGGGTCGTAGACCTGGCCGTCGTTGTCCGCGGCCATCAGCTTGGTCAGCGCGCTGAGGCCCGCCGCTCCGCCGCCCAGCTGCCCCGGGTGCCGGTTCGGAAGGCCGTTGCCGTCGCGGGCCACGGCGATGAGGCGGTCGGTCCAGGCGGAGGTGACGCCGCCGGGGGAACCGAGCGGCGAATCGGGTCCGGTGGCGGTGGCGAGGCTGCCGGACAGCGCCCGGTAGAGGCGGGCGTCGGTCGCGGAGAGTTGGCCGTCGCGGCCGCCGGCCTCCAGGCTGCTCGCCAGCAGGAGTACGGCCTCCTGCTGCTCCCGGCCGTTGAAGCTGAGGTTGGTCATGAGCTCGGCGGAGAACGCCGGCGAGCCCTGGCCCTCCTCCACGAGCTTCAGCAGCCGCTCGCGCTCCTTGTCGTCGAGGTGCTCCCAGCGGCCGTAGAGCTTGGCGGCCTCCCGGCCGTTCTCCGCCTGCTGCTTCTCCTCATCGCGCATCCTCTTCGCGTCGGCGATGCCTCCGAGGTCGGCGCTGCCGAAGTCGTTCGGGTGGTTCTTGATCAGCGCGCGCAGGCCCCAGGCGCACAGCTCGTCCGCCTCGGCGGCGCGCTTCAGGATGCCCTCGATCTTGCCGCGTAGCGCCTCGAACTGAGCCTCTGTGGCGAGTGGTTCCGTGCTGTCGGCCGACCGGCGGTCCGGGGGGACGCGATGGCTGATCACACCGTCGGGGTAGATGGTGATGCCCGGCGGAGGGTTGTCGTACGTCGCCTTCAGGTCGGCCTGGGCCGACTTGAGCAGGGTATGCGCGTCCTGGAGGAGGTCGCGGACGGACTCGGCCTCGGTGACCGCGTCACCGAACTCCTTCGCCGTCTTCGTGACGAACTCCTTCGTCACCGTGGCGTTCTCGCCCCGCCAGGTCGACTTGTCCGCCTTCGTCTTCATCGCCGACGCCTCCGTCTTGAGGGCGTTCAGCTTCGTGATCATCTCCGACCACTGGGTGACCGCGGTCTGCGCCGGCCCCAGCTTGGCGTTCAGGAGCTGTTCGAACGTGGGCATGAGAGCTCCTTACCGGAAGAGCTGACTGATCTTGGACGCCGGTACGGCCCCGTCGTCACCGGGCGCGACGGGGCCGACGATGCGCAACTGCGCCGCGATCCAGTCGTCGTCGGCCTGCGCGGACTTCTTCGTGAAGTTCAGATGATTGGAGATGTGCGCACATGCCTGGAGCAGGGTCCTGACCTGTGTCCCCCAGGTCTTGTTGACCTCGCTCAGCGCGGCGCCGGCGTCGAAGCCGTCGCCCTTCAGGCCGCTCGCCGCGGTCTCGCTCGCCGCGGCGGCGTGCTTCCCGCCCGCCTGGAGCCCGTTGAACAGGCCGTGCGCGGCGTGACCGATCGCACCCAGGTCGTCGTCCTCGATGACGTAGTCCGCCGAACCCTTCGCCGGCCCCGAGCCGCCCGTACCGCCGGCCTGGTTCAGTCTCATGGCCGCGGCTTCCTTTGCTGCGGCCCACTCACCCTCGAACGACATCGTCGCCACCCCGTGTCTTGACGGTCGGAATCGCGCCGCCGGCCGCGGGCACCGCATGGGGCCCACAGGCCGAGCATGGGCAATCGATCATACATACGGGTGCTTCCGACCTGGCTGCCTCTTCGCTCCTCCCGGACGCGAGCACAGCGCATCGGCGACGGACGAGGAGCCGGGGCGCGCCATCATCAGGCTCGGCCGCGATCGCAAAGGCCACGAGAAGATCCGGGAACCCCCCACCCGTGCTCTCGCCTCGCACATCGAAAACGCGCGTCAGATCCTGCGCCGCTTAGGCAGCAATCAATACGTCACCGGATGGGACGAAGCGGATGCCCCGGCTCGGGCGGGCATCGCTGACCACCACCCCGACGCCGACAACCAGATGCGTTCTCTGGGAGGAGCCACGGGCTGTCCGGGTGAGATTGCCGCAGCTTTCGGTCCTGACGGCGGGCGGCCGCGACATCGATCCTGCGCCGCAGGATCTCGTCGACGATCGCGTCGGCCGCGTCCTGGAAGGCGGTGAAGACAGCGGGCATCATCAGGGCGCTCATGCAGTAGGAACGGCGGAGGCCGGTCAGTGGATGCCCTTGAACCCCGGGCCGAGCGCATCGGCGGGGGCCTGCGTCCCGTACGCGGGGTGGGGACCGCCGCCGCGGCGGCCGACTCCGGCCCCGCGCCCACCGGCAGGCCAAGCGGCGCCGGGCGCCGAATCGCGCCGCGGCATGCAGTACGTCGCCGGTGGCGGCGGTCCCCCCGCCGCCCGCCGCCCGCCGCGGCCTGGCGCACCTCGCCCGCCTCGCCGGCGACTTCCCCGCCCCCCCGTGCGGTCGTTTCCGACCTCGGCTGGCCCGGACGCCATCACCCCGTCCCAGCAGCGGTCTTGACCCATGGGGCGCAGTCCCGACAGGTCGGGGTTGTGGAAGGAGTACCGGCCGAGCATGACGCGGTGCCGGGCGAACAGCGAGAGGCGCGCGACGTCCTCGTCCCGGCCCCTTTCAGGTGCTCTATGAGCAGGGGCATCCACGCACGTAACTCCTTCTGCCTGCGCCCGTTGGGTGAAGCATGCCAGCATCAGCGTCCAACGCCTCCTGTGCCAGTACAGCCCCGAGTGGAACACCCCTGCCGCGCCCCTTCCTCTTGACCCAGAAGCAGGGAGAAGCGGCCCGTGCCTTGCTCGACTATGTCGCGGCGCTTCCCCTGCCCGGCCCCGACGCGCAGCTTCTGGCGACGCTGGTGACCATCCGGGCAGCACGCGGCGGCGTCGGCAACATCACCGGTCAGGATCTCGCCTCACTTCGCCTCGGCGACGCCCACGAAGCCGTCAACGCCCTGCGGACGCTGGGATGGGAGTTGGCGGACACGGTCTTCAACACCGACCCCACCGCGCCTCCGACTCCCGTCACCGTCCCGGAATTGACCCGCAACGACGACCACCCCCTGCCGCTCGGAAAGCAGACCCGTTCACGCGTCTCTGGGTGGACCACCAAGTCGCTGTCTGCCAAGCCGGTCAAGAGACTCCCGCCCGCCGCCCGCCTGGCCGGCTTGTTCCTCGCCGCCCACGGCACCTCCCGTCTCCTCGGCTCCCTCCCGGACCGCCTACCCGTAGCCTGCAGGGCGGAGCTCCCGAAGCTCCTGGAGAAAGGCTTCCTCGCCGAGCTGTCCGGCGATCGGTACCGTCTCGACCCCCAGGTACGCCACCTTTCCGGACTGCGGCCGCCCACCGAGGAGGAGCGGGCGCGCACCGCCGCCACCAAGCCGGCACGCGGGTTCCACTTCGATGCCGACGCGTGGCTTCGGTGGAAGGAAGCGGCTACTCCTGGCCTGCGAAGGCATATGGAGAGCATCGAGTCCTGCGCCCTGTGCGAGTTTGCCCCGGACCGGGTGGCGGAGGCGTTCATGACCCCCAGCCGGGCCCAGTTCATGTCCAAGCAGACCAAGACGCTGTACGGACAGTGGAAGAGCGAACACCCCGACCGTGGCCCGCAGGTTGCCGCGTTCACGGTGACCTTCCGCGCCGAGCACGGCCATGGTCCCTCGTTCCGGCAGCTCGGGGACGGCATGGGCTGGGACGTGCCCCACCAACTCCGGTGTTTCATCGTGCAGCGTCTTCTGGCGAACGACTGGCTCACGACCACCGGAACCGTCCCCTGGACCCTTCGCCCTGGAACGGCAGCCCAGGCGCACGGCATCACCCTGCCCCGCGCTCGCACCGCCCCCGTCGCCACACAGAGCTCCTGACCTTGCGCAGTTCCACCGGCAGCCGCGATGCCGCACCGACTCACCGCCACGCGCTACGAGCGGATCGAACAGCTCCTGGCCCACCCTAGCCCCGGCGAGGACGAGCGCGTCACCATAGCCCTCGACGACCGCATCCCCCCTGAAACGGACAGCGACGGCGACGACCAGGACGGCGAGAACACGACGAGGAATGGCTGGGGAGCGTAGGGGAAAGGCCCCCTGGTCCGAACAAGCGCCAGCACGGGCGCGGCGGGCGGCACCGGCCGTCCGGCGCGTTCGGCTGTCCTGTGCAATCGAACCTTGATTGCGTGCCGTCGAAGTTTGAGCAGGGCAGAGAGGGGCCCGCAAGGCCCGCCTCAGTGGCTCTTCATCAGGAGGTGCAGCAGCGTGACCACGGCGACCCCGATCAGTAGGGCAGTGTCGAACGACGGGTGCTCCAAGGCCGCATACGTTGCGCTGCCGCCGACGAGCAGGAGCAATACGGTCTGCTGATCCATCCGACTATCCATGAGGAGGCCCCTTCCAGGACGCTTTGCTACGACAGCGCGATCGGGTGCAGCCGCGCCATCACGATCAGCGTCTTCTGGGAAATGACCGCCTCTCAGCTGAGCGCGAGCGTTCGTACGTGCAGGTCACGCAGCTGGTTGCGTGACTCGCAGGGTGCCCTTCTCCACCCGGTGGGCACCGATGAGCCTGTGGAACCCCAAGTTGTGGTTGCTGCGTCAGCGCAGGACAGGCCGCTCAAACTTCGATGGCACACGCTCAAATATCGCTGTCACGGGACATCGGCGTGGGCCCGCTGGATGGCGGCGGCACGTACGGCTTCGGCGGCTTGGTGCGCATGTCCTCGAGCGACATCGGAGCGTCGTCCTCCCGGCTGCCTTCGACTTCGGGAAAGACGCGGGCGGCGAGTGCGCGGCGGGCCTGTTCCTGTCGTTCGACGGCGGCGGCCAGGGCCGGTCCTTCCGGAAGGCGGGGCGACCACGCGGTGAGCGGTGCGATGGGAGCCGGCCGACGCGCTCTCCCGCGTCTTCACCGGCCCGACCGAATGAGTGGGCACGGGCCGGGTCATCGGCGGCCATCGGGAACGGCGACGTGGTGGCGGGAGGCAGGCGTGTACGGCGCGGACGTTCGCGTAGGGCACCACGTGGTTGGCGGCCGTGATGAGCTGCGGCACGCACCAGCGGGCCCTTGTGGCATACGCGGGGGCGTCGGGGACGAGGCCCAGGCGCCGGGACTCCTCGTCGAACCCCGTGGCCTTCACATGACCGGCAAGCTCGGCCGCGGTGAGGATGGTCTCCCACTGAGCCGGGACGCTGCCGCCTGCGGCCGGGGCGACCAGGCCGCGCTAGGTCATCATCATTCCGATCGCCGCGTCCAGAGCACACTGAACGGTCCCGCCAAGAAGGTCGTCGGCACCGAGTGGCACGAGGTCGAACTGCTGGTCTCGCTCGGGATCGACCCGATCGGCGTCGCCGACGTCAAGGGCTACAAGACCTGGAACACCGCCGTCCCGCTGAAGAACGAGCCCAAGGACATCGGCACCCGAGGCGAGCCGAGCATGGACACCATCGCCGCCCTGAAGCTGGACCTCATCATCGCCAGCACCGACCTGCCGCCGACCGCCGTCAAGCAGCTGCGCAAGGTCGCCCCGGTCGTGGAGGTCAAATCGGCCGACGCGGCCGACCCGATCGGGCAGATGAACAAGAACCTCGACTTGCTCGCCCAGGCCACCGGTACCACCGACAGGGCCGCCGAGGTGAAGAGGACGTTCGAGGCGAAGGTCGAGGAGGGCAGGAAAACCCTTGCCGGCGCCGGTCTCGGCGGTGCGAAGGTCCTTCGCCGACGGCTACCTCGTCTCTAACCAGGTCTCCATCCGTCCCTTCACCAGCGGCTCGCTCATTGGCGCCGTCAACGAGAAGCTCGGCCTGAAGAACGACTGGACCGTCAAAGCGATTCGGTGTACGGCCTCGGTTCGACCGACGTCGAGGGCATGACCAATATCAGCGCCGACGTGCACTTCGCCTACATCGGCAACGACGGCGACGAGAACAGCACCCCGTTCACCGGCGCCCTCGCCAAGGACAAGGTGTGGACCTCGCTGCCGTTCGTGAAGAAGGGCAACGTCCACCGACTGCTCGACGGCATCTGGATGTTCGGCGGACCCGGATCGATGACCAAGTACATAGATTCGCTCATCGCCCTGACGGAGTAAGACACCATGGCCGTCACCGCGACCGGAAACGTGCTCGCCGCGCCCGATACCCTCGCCGTCAACGCCGGCTCCTACTTCGCGCTCGGGCTCACGGCGGCCACCGGCGTCTCGCTCCCGCTGCTCGCCTCCTCCGGCACTGCCTTCGCCGGCCGCCTGGCCGCTGCGGCCGTCGTGCTCGGCCTCTCCGGACTGGGCACCGGCACCGTCCGGCTCGTCCTCGCCGGCAGCGCCCTCACCCTCGGTCTGACGGCCATGACCGAGGGACTGCTGCTGCTTGCCCGCCGGATCGATGCCCTCGCCCTCGGCGACGACGCCGCCCCCGGCCTTGGCGTCCCCGTCCGCGCCACCCGCAAGACCGCCGTCGTCCTCGCTGCCCTCCTCGCCACCGCCGCCGTCACCCTGGCCGGACCGGTCGGCTTCGTCGGCCTGTGCGCCCCGGCCCTGGTCCGCCCTCTCGCCCGCCGAGGCGCGGCGCGCTGGCCTTCGCCGACGACGCGAGGCTGCCCGCCGTTGCCGTGGACAACGTTGCCGTCCAACTCTGGGAGACCGAGGCCAGGCTGCCGCTCGGAGAACCTCTGACCTTCACCGGGCACACCGAGCACCAGATCGAGGCCCTCTTCTTCGAGGACATGACCCTGCGGACCGTCACCGGCGGTCGGCCCAACGCCCTCGACCTCACGCCGGAGAAGCCGGCCGAGGCGGCGTGCCGGCGCGTGGGCCTCGACATCACCCGGCAGGAGTGGCAGACGTACGTCTCCGGTGCGCCGTACCGCCCACTGTGCGGGACCCGGCGTGCCGCCCACACTCGGTCTGCCGGTACTCGCTGGGGGAGGCGCCGTAGGCACCCCGGAAGGCCCGGCTGAAGTGGGCCGGCGCCGTGAATCCGCAGCGGACCGCGATCGCCTGCACCGGCAGATCGAGCAGGGCGGGGTCGGCGAGCTCGCGGCGGGCCTGTTCGAGGCGCCGGTGACGGATGAGGGCGGCCACAGTCACGCCCTCCGGCTGGAACAGGCGGTGCAGGTGCCGCGTGGACAGATGGTGCGCCGCGGCGACGGTCTGCGGAGTCAGCCCCGTGTCACGGAAGTTGCGCAGAATGAAAGAGCGGATCGTCAGGACGAGAGTGCGGGTGCGGGTCTCAGCAGGCAGCGTCGCCTCGGCGTTCAGCTCGTGGGAGATCAGACCGGCGACCAGGTCGAGCAGTACGCCGTTCAGGCGTGGCGCGTCGGACAGCTCGTAGGCGCTCGTCTCATCGGACAACTGGACCAGAAACTGGCTCAGCAGGGCGCCGAACCCCCGCCGACCGGACAGCCGCCGACCGAGCACACCGCTCAACTCCCCGGCGCCCGGCAGGTGGAGCCTGGACCTGGGAATCTCCACGCCCATGCCCACCAGGGGCGAGTCGCCGTCCGAGCTGACGTCGTAGGGGCGGGAGGTGTCGAGGAAGTAGATGTCGTAAGGGGCGTTGATGCTGCGGTGGCCGTTGTGGTCGACATGTACCGTCCCGCTGCCCGGCAGGACCAGGGTCAGGTGGAGGAGCTCGGGGTCGGACTGCCGGATCATCCTCGGGGTACGCCGATAGCGCGATGCACACAGGCTCACCGGCCACAGCCACGCGTCATTCAGATGTACCAGCCGCTGACGGGCCCAGAAGTCGTCCGCGCGCGGGCTGGTGATTTCCGAGGGTGCCAGGGTGTCCGTGAAGCGCTCCCGCCAGAAGTCGAATCGGTCGCTCCGCGCAAGGGTGTCCGTGTGGAACACCGACTCGGTCAGCACTGACTCTCTCCTCCTCACGTACCCGTGCACCTCAAGAATCAGCATCGGCACCAGCGTCGAACAAGAGGGCCCGCAAGTGGACTTGATCACGGCATCCGGCTGAACGCCGTCGCGCGGAGGGTGTACGGGGCACACCGGCGCAGGTGCGGCTCAACGCCTCGGCCTACGCCCGGGTCGTCAGCTCCGCAGCCGCTCGATGCTCCGGTGGCCGGTGCGGCGTTGCCGGTCAAGGTGACGGCGCGGAACGTCAATTGTTCCCTTTTGGGCTCTGCCACCATGGGCCGCGTCGGCGAGACCGAGTCCACCCACCGGTCCAGGGCGCAACGAAGGGGGAGCATGTGAAGAAGATGAGGGCGTGTGCCATCGCGGGTCTCTCGGTCGCGGTGTTCGGCACGATGCTGGCCATGCCGGGGCCGGCAGTCGCTGCGAAGGCGTCGGCAGGCGTGCGGTTCGACTGCGTTGTTCGCACAGTGTCGGACGACTACGGCATCACGGAGTACATGGGCTGTATCCAGAACGGGAAGTACAGGGTCTCCCTCAGGACCAAGGACACCAAGCTGGACGGCTGGCCCTCGATAGCCACGATCCGCAGGGGCGGGATCAACATCGTCACCGCCCGCGCCGATGGAAAGGGGAAGTGGTCCCCCTGGATGACCACCGGCTGGACCACGAGCAAGGGTCCGTACACGGTCAATGCGTGATCTGTGACGCTCGAGGCGGCGGGCAGCGACCTCGTGACTGGTTTCAGGCCCCCGTCCGCTGGACGGGGGCCTTGCTGTGCATGGCAGCCGGGGCCGACCGGCGCCTGCCGGCGACGGCAGTGGAGACGGACGCTCACGTCGCCCCACCTCCTCCACGTCCGTCACGCGCATGCCGCGACCCGTCGGGGCGGGTGTCTCAGTCGGTGATGTCGACCGGCGTTCCCGGAGTCGTGGGAGCCACGCCGGCTTCGGGCGCCGACTTCTTCTGGGCGATGCCCTGGAGGAGTGCGGCGAGGTCGACGCCGGTGGCGGAGGAGAGGAGTTCCATGCCCTGCGTGACGTTGTCGGTGACGGTCCGGGTCAACTGGTTGGCCCCGTCGGTGGAGATGACGGTCATCTTGTCGACGGCGGCGAGCGGTTCGGCCGCCTTGGCGACGACCTGCGGCAGCACCTCGACCAGCATCTGCAGCACGGCGGCGTCGCCGTACTGGCCGAAGGCGTCGGCCTTCTTCCGCATGGCCTCGGCTTCCGCCGCGCCCTTGGCGCCGATGGCGGCGGCCTCCGCCTCGCCCTCGATGCGTACGGCCTCGGCGAGCGCGGCACGCTGGGCCTTCTCGCCCTCACCGGTCAGCCGGGCCCGCTCGGCGGCGGCCTCCGCCTCCTTCACCGAGGCGATACGACGGGCTTCCGCCTCCTGCTCGGCCTGGTAGCGGGCGGCGTCGGCCGGCTTGCGGACCTGCGTGTCGAGCTGACGGTCAGTCAGGGCGGCCTGCCGGGCGGCGACCTTCTCCTGCTCGGAGAGGATGTCCTGCTGGCGGGCGGCCTCGGCGAGCGGACCGGCCGCGTTGGCCTGCGCCGCCGCCTCGTCCGTCTGCGCCTTGATCTCGGCCTGCTTCAGGTAGAGGGTCCGCTGGGCGATGGCGATCTCCTCCTCGGCCTTCAGCCGCGCCTGTTCGGCGGCGCGGCGGGCGACGGCCTCGGCGATGTCGGCCTCCTGCTTCGCGCGGGCGGCCTCGGGGCGGCCCAGGTCCTCCAGGTAGGAGCCCTCGGTGGTGATGTCCTGGATCTGGAAGGCGTCGAGGACGAGGCCCTGCCCGGAGAGGCTGGCCTCGGCCTCCTCGGCGACCTGTCCGGCGAACGCGGCCCGGTCGCGGATGATGTCCTCCACCGACATGCGGCCCACGATCGACCGCAGCGCGCCGGACAACACCTCCTGGGTGAAGCCCACGATGCCGTCCTGCTGCATCAGGAACCGCTGGGCGGCGGCCCGGATCGAGTCCTCGGTGCCGCCGACCTTCACGATGGCGACGCCTTCGAGGTTGGCCTTGACGCCCCGCAGGGTGACGGCGCCCCGCACGGCCACCGGGATGTGCCGGCTGGACAGGTCGAGGCTGAACTTCTGCTGGACGAACGGCACGACGAAGACCCCGCCGCCGACGACCACCTTCTGGCCGCTGTTGTCCGTGTACTCCCGGCCCGTCGCCGGGTCGGTGGTCTTCTTGCCGCGACGGCCGGTGATGATGAACGCCTCGCTGGGGCCGGCGACCTTGTAGCGCGTGATCACGACGAGGCCGAGCAGGACGACCAGGACGACGACGCCCACCACGGCGATGAGGACAGGGCTCATGACGAAACCCCCTTCGATCAGAACGAACGATGAAGAACAGCAGCCGACGCGTGGTCAGCGTTCGACGGGGCGGACGGACACCGATGTCGTCGAGAGCACGGACTCGACCCACACCTCGGTGCCGCGGGCGACCGGCGCGTCCGCCTTCGCCGCGTACTTCACCGGCTGCCCGGCGAGGTACAGCAGCACCTCTCCGTAACCACCGGCCGGGATCGCCGTCACCACCGCGCCCGAGGTCCCCGTCAGATCCTCGCCCCGCGGTGCGGGCGCGGCACCGTCGCGCATCAGCGCCCGGCTGAACCTCCATGTCAGCCAAGCCGCGGCGACCCCCGTGACCACGCCCGCACCGGTGGCGACCCCCGCCCCCGTACCGGTGGTGCCGAGCACGATCGCTCCCGTGAAACCGAGGGAGGACACGAACCCGGCGATCACCGGCAACGACAGAAATCCGTCCAGTCCCCCGCCGAGCCCGTCGAGGACCCCCTCCAGCACCCCGTCGAAGACCAGGGACAGGACCAGCAGCACCAGACCGCCGATGCCGAGACCAAGAAACCAGACCATGTCCCCGCTCCTTCGGCTTCCGGGTGCTTTCCGCCGTCCCGGCCATCGTGACAGCGGACCGCACGTACGTTCACTGCCGGACCCCGGCAGTCTTTACGCGCTCTTGATGCCGTGGTCGCGCGGGTGGCCGGAAGCGGCGACGAGAGCGGGCCATGTCCGTGGTCGCTTCCCTGGGCAGGAGTTGCCCCACCTCTTGGGCGGCCGCGCAAGGACTCCGGCGGTGCCGCGTGCGTGCCGGAGCTGGAACGTGTCGTGGAAGCCCGCCATCGCCACGCAGGGAGCCGATCTCGCCCGGTCCACCGCGGTCGTGACCGTCACGCGATCCAGGGGCCTCCGGGCACGCGCGGCGAGGGGACCCGGCTGTCGTGAACGCCGGCAGGGACGGGAGCGGCTTCGGCTCGCGACGCACGGTCTCCGTCCCGGACAGCGACGAGTAAGCACAGCGGGCCTGGTAGAACGCCGGTGCTCAGCACGAAGGCGCGGCACCACGTCGCGGTCATGTCATGGGGACCCAGGCGGGTTGGTGACGGCGAACCGAGTGGCCGCCGCGAGACCATCCGCTCGGGCCGAAGACCGGCTCCTCGCTCACTTCCCCCCACAGCCTGCGATGCGTGCGAGGTTCGTGGCCGCCTCGCGAACGATCGCCGCGCTGTCGCGGATCGCGGTGTCGCGTTCGGCAGGGTCCTTCTCCTGCTCCTCGCCCTTCCTGGAGGGGGCGATGAACGTCACGGTGATGTACGGGGCGGCCGAGCCCATGCGGACGGCGCAGCCGGCGGGCAGCGTGGCCTCGGCCTCCTCGGGCAGTGCCCATCCCTTGAACCCGGGGCCGAGGGGGACGGAGTCCTTCCTGGGGCCGGAGTCGTACCGCTCGTCCGTGATGACCAGTTTGAAGAGCTCCCGGCGGTGGTCACCGTCGGGGCCGGCGCTCATCACGGCGCACCCCTTGAACACCGCGGTGTCGCCCTTGCCCGGACTCACCCATTCCTCCGTGACGACCACGCCCCCTTTGTTGTCATCGATCCGCTCCGCGCTCTGCCGGCTGAGCGCGCCGTGACACAGGGTCTGCGGAAGTGGTGGCTTCTCCTTCGCGGGCCACAGGCTCGCCGTCACGACGGCCACCCCTGTCATGCCGAGCACGAGGGTCAGGGGCAGCCACTTCTTGTTCATCGCCTACCGCCCCATCGCCGTGTCGGCGCCAAGGACGCCGCCCTGCAGTCTCTGTCTGCTCGTAGTCATATTCTTGATCATGTTTTCGTCGGTCTCGGCGTCGGCCTTGGCATTGTCCTCGTCACGTGAGCGTGGGTGGGCATGGGCGCAGCGGCGCACCCGGTACGTGACCGGTGGCCGCGCCTCGAGCGTGAGACCGCCCTCACGAGCGAGATCCTCGACGGCCACGACTGGGGAGCCAACACCACGCAGAAGTACCTGACCGACACCACCAACTGATCCGGCGCGCCAGGAGGAAGCCGACCATGCCGAAGGAAACAGCCCGTCGACCGAGAACGGCCGTCGCGGTGATCGTGCTCGCTGTGAGCCTGGTGCTGCTCGGCGGCGGAGCATGGCTGCTGTTCGGCCGGGACACGGCTCCTCCGTGCAGCGACCTGACGGAGAATCCCCGCGTACAGAAGTCGGTCGGGGAAGCCGTCCGGCCCGGCATGAGCTGCCAGGCCCTGGGCGAGGCCATCGTGAAAGCCTCGGCCGGCGACGGCCAAGGCCGCCACACCCTGGGCCAGGCGCAGGCCCTCAAGGACGTCCTCGTCGCGGTGGGAGAGCAGGGGAACGGCGGCACCACCGTCGATCCGGCGCTGCGCCGGCCGCTCGCCGTCGCCCTGTCCGACTACGGGCCCGACCTGCACGCGATGCTCGGCGGCATCGCCGTCGAGGACTTCGTGACGAAGGCGGCCCCGCACGAGCCGCCGTGGGAGTCCGAGGGCACCTACCACCTGACCGTCCTCACCGACACCCTCAGAAACGTCCTGCGTGAGGTCTCCGAGGACCCCCATGCGTACGCGATGCTGCGTCTGGCCGCGACCCGGACCACCGGGCAGCGCCTCGCCGCCGTCCCCGCGGACGCCAAGGGGTACGGCCTCAGCGTGACCCCCACCGAGAGCGCCCGCGCCCTCGGCGCCCTCGACGGCATTGCCGACGCGGTCACCCGAGGTCTGGAGGACAAGCGGGCTCAGGAATGGCGCGCGGCTGTCGTCGAGGCGCTCCAGGGCGGTCGCGCCTCGGCCGAGAAGGGTATTGCGGAGACATGGTTGAGCGATCTCCATGGCGCCCCGGAGGCACAGCGATACGAGCGTCTGCGCACTCAGGGGGTCGACATGACCCGCCTGTGGGCGGAGCAGCGGAACATGGACGAACCCACGCGGCAGGGGCTCCTCGCCCAGGTGGAACGAAGCGCACTCACCGCCTATCGGGAGATCAAGCCCTGATCCGAGCTGTCCCGAGCGGCCGACACGGTCATCTCGCGGCAAAGACGCGCGAAGACGTCCAGGGCGAGCGAGGTCTGAAACCGTTCCCCGGTCGAAGGCCGACGCGCACTACGCTCGTCACGCCTGCGGACGTGTCGACCTCCTGACGTTCGTGGAGCAGCAGGCAGGCGGCGAGGTGCTCCTCGCACCAGCCGCGTACCCGTGCCTGGGCGGTGGGTCTCCTGTGCACCGACGACAGCACGCCCGCATCGCGGGGAAGGTGCTGGGTACGGCGCAGATCTGTGGGTAGGGTGACGGCCGTTCTTGACACAACGCCGACACGAGGCAGATGTACGACCGGAGGGCCCGGCGCGTGTGAGCCGTAGGAGAGAGGGTCCGTCATCGTGGTGACCACCGTGCGCGGACGGGCTCACTCCTTCTTCTCCGCCCACCCTGCCCGGACCGTCGTCCTGGCGTTTGCCGCCGCCGTCGTGATCGGCACGGGGTTGCTGATGCTGCCGGCGGCCGCCGAGGACGGCGGCGCCACCGATGTGCTCACCGCCCTCTTCACCTCCACCTCCGCCGTCTGCGTCACGGGCCTCGCGGTCGTGGACACCGGCACGTACTGGAGCGGTTTCGGCGAGGGCGTCATCCTGGCCCTCATCCAGGTCGGCGGCTTCGGCATCATGACCCTGGCCTCCCTGCTGGCCCTGCTGGTGTCGGGGCGCCTGCGGCTGAGGCTGCAGCTGACGGCCCAGGCCGAGACGAAGAGCCTCGGCATCGGCGACGTACGTCGCGTCCTGCTCGGGGTCGCCGGTACGACGCTGATGGTCGAGCTCGCCGTCGGCGCGCTTCTCGCGCTGCGGTTCCGGTTCGGTTACGGCCACACCGTCGGCGACTCCGTCTACCTCGGGTTCTTCCACGCGGTGTCCGCCTTCAACAACGCGGGCTTCGGACTCCACGCCGACAGCCTCACCCGCTACGCGCACGACGGGTGGGTCACCCTGCCCATCGCCGCCGCCGTCATCCTCGGCGGCATCGGCTTCCCCGTCCTGCTGGAGATGCTGCGCCACCGTACCCGGGTCCGGACGACCGGCCGGAAGAACTGGACCCTGCACACCAAGCTCACCGTCATCACCACCGTCGCGCTGCTTGTCACCGGAACGGTTCTCACGGCGCTGATGGAGTGGACGAACCCCGCCACCCTCGGAGCCCAGGACCTCTGGGGCAAGCTGTGAACAGCTTCTTCCACTCGGCGATGAGTCGTACCACCGGATTCAACTCCCTGGACGTCGGTGCCATGCAGGCGTCGACCCTGCTGCTGACGTGCATGCTCATGTTCGTCGGCGGCGGCAGCGCGGGCACCGCCGGTGGCATCAAGGTCACCACCTTCGCCGTCCTCGCAGCCGCGATGCTCGCCGAGGTCCGCGGCGAGCCGACCTCCGCCGTCCTCGGCCGCCGACTCGGCCCGCACGTGCTGCGCCAGGCACTCACCGTCGCCCTGCTCGGCATCGGCCTGGTCATGACCGCAACCCTGACTCTGCTCTCGGTGAGCAGGGCCTCGTTCGAGGCCGTGCTGTTCGAGGTGGTCTCCGCCTTCGCGACGGTGGGGCTGTCCACCGGCATCACCGCCGACCTGCCCGGCAGCGGACAGCTCGTCCTCGTCGCCCTGATGTTCATCGGCCGCACCGGCCCGATCACCCTCGTCTCGGCACTCGCCCTGCGCGAGCGGACCCGACGCTACGAACTCCCCGAGGAGCGACCTGTCATTGGCCAGCTTCCTGCACCGCCTGCGCAAGCGCCGAACCTACCGGCCAGGTGAGGTCCGGTCGCAACCGGATCAGCGTGTCGCCGTCATCGGCCTCGGCCGCTTCGGCAGTTCCCTCGCCAACGAGCTGATGCGCCGGGGCTGGGACGTCCTCGGCATCGACGCGGACGCCCGCCTCGTCCAGAAGTACAGCGACCAGCTCACCCACGCCGTCGTCGCCGACGCCACCGACCCCGACGTGCTCGGCCAGCTCGGCGTGCACGAGTTCACCAGCGCCGTGGTCGGCATCGGCAGTGACATCGAGGCGAGCATCCTCATCAGCTCCAACCTCCTGGAAGCCGGTGTCCCCAACATCTGGGCCAAGGCGATCAGCCGCCAGCACGGCCAGATCCTCGAACGCCTCGGCGTGCACCACGTCGTCCTGCCCGAACACGAGATGGGCGAACGCGTCGCGCACCTCGTCACCGGCCGGATGCTCGACTTCATCGAGTTCGACGACGACTACGCCCTGGTCAAGACGGTCGCCCCGAGCGCGGCGACCGGCCGGTCCCTCGGTCAGTCCCAGGTCCGCAGCCGCTTCGGCGTGACCGTCGTCGGTATCAAGCGTCCGGGTGAGGACTTCACCTACGCGACCGCCGAGACGGTCGTCGCGACGGGCGACATCATCGTCGTCACGGGAAAGACCAGGGCGGTGGAGGCCTTCACCGAGCTGCCCTGACATAGGATCGTCCGCTGGTGAGCCGGGAAGCCTGGTCGGCACTGTCTTCCGCCTGCCCCGAAAGAGCCCGGCCGTGCCCTTCACCCTGCTTCTGCTCGCCCTGTTCGCCCTCGCCTTCCTGGTCTTCGACGTCGTCCTGTGCGTCCGGGTGTGGCGGATGACGGAGCTGCCCCGGTGGCGGCGGCTCCTTCCCGCACTGCTGCTGTGCGTGGCGCTGGCGGCGAGTGCGGGCCGCGCCTGGGGCGTCACGGGCGTGGCCGAGGCGGTCGCGTTTCCGCTCCACGTGGCCACCGCGCTGCTCGGAATGTACGAGGTGGACCGGCGGCGCCGGCGCCGTGAGCGTCCGGGCGTGACCGTATGAGTACGTCGCAGAGCTGGGGACTCGTCGTGGGCGGAGCGGTGTTCCTCCTCGTTCCGAGTGTCGCCGTGCTGGCCGGCCGGCGGCCGTGCTTCCTGCGCGGTTCACGGGCTCCGGCGCCGCTGCTGAGCGCTGTCGGTCTGTGTGCGTACGCGGCTGTGCTGGTCGACGAGATTCCCCGCCTGGCCGGTGCTTCTCCTGCCGTGCGCGGCACGTGCTCCTACGTCGGGCTGGGATTGATGGGGACGGCCGTCGGTCTGTTCATCCTCTACGAAACGCTCGCCGCCCTGGACCGGCGGGGGCGGAAGCGACGGTGGGGCGGGAAATGAGAGACGACTACACACCCGAGTACGTGTCGTTGCTGGCGGACGTGGCGGCCACCGGCCGACGCCTGACCAGGGACGAGATCGAACGGCGCCGTCAGGCCGGTGAGGAGGCGGCCGGTGCCGGGCACGCCCTGCGGGAGCTGGTCGGCAACCATTTGAGCGCGGTCCGGTCCGCCTGGCCCGAGCGGCCCTTGAGCCGGAGGACGGTCATGGACCTGCTCGCCGTGGTCGAGCAGTCCGTGGACGCCTTCTCCGCCGGATTCGAACGGGCCCAGCGACTCGCCGTCCGCCAGGAGGAGGCCGAGCGCCGGGAGTTCATCGACGACCTGCTGTACGGGCGCAGCGACCTGGGCCGCACGGCCGAACGGGCCGAACGCTTCGGCCTGCGCCTGTCCCAGGCCCACGCCGTCGCCGTCGCCCGCGGACCCCAGGCGTACACCGAAGCCGACCCGGTCCCGCAGCAGGTGGAACGGGCTCTGATCGGCCGGTTCGGCGACCGGCACATCCTGCTCACCACCAAGGGCGGCCGGATGGTCTGTGTCGCCCCCGGTGACCAGCCCGATGTCCTCGCCCACTTCGCCAAGCAGGCGTTCGCCGCCACCGGCGGGGGACAGGCGGCGATCGGCAGGCCCCAGCCGGGACCCCGAGGCGTGGTGCACTCGTACGAAGAGGCCCTCGGCGCCCTCGACCTCGCGGATCGTCTCGGCCTCGACGCGCCCGTCCTGTACGCCGTGGACCTCCTGGTCTACCCGGTTCTCACCCGGGACCGGCAGGCCATGGAGGACCTCGTCCGCAGCACCCTCGGGCCGCTGCGCTCGTCGCGCGGCGGCCCGGAACCGCTTCTCGACACGCTGAGCGCCTACTTCGGGAGCGGATGCGTGGCGACCCGGACGGCCCAGGATCTCAACCTGTCCGTCAGAGCGGTCAGTTACCGCTTGGAGCGCATCCATCGGCTGACCGGCGCCGACCCGGCCGACCCGGCCAGCCGCTACACCCTTCAGACCGCCGTGATCGGAGCCCGCCTGCTCGGCTGGCCGGAGAAGGACTTCTGAACGCGCACCAGGACCCGGTACTACGGACCGCCGGGCATCACCTTGCCCATGACAAGGTCGCGCTCACACCGGAGGGCATGGAATACCGCACCTCCTGCAGCCGCAGGACGCTCCCGCTCATCGGGGGCTGCCCGTGGCGCGCAGCCACGGCCGTGACGGTCGGGATCTCCTCGCGAGGAGCCCCGGGCTGCCTCCTGTCACAGGCGCGCCTCCCCGACAACGCCCCACGTCGCCGACACCCATGTCACGTCGACGGGGACGGCTCCCTGCGGTGTGTCGGCCACGCCGCCCTCGTACGCGATCCCCGGTTGCCTGCATCACCCGGCAGGTCACCGAGCCCGCTCATGCCAGTGAGGTGCACGCGACCGCGCTCCCCTCGCGACCGTGCCCACCGGAATCCTCGACCGGGAAGCGGCGGAGATCCGCGGCCGGACGGAAGCGGACGTCAGGGAACGCGGTGAGGGACGCAGCGGTCAGGAGTCTCGCGTAGCTGCACGCAAAAGGGGGTAGAACCCCCAAAACGGCTAGAAACGTGACCGTGTCGCGTCGCCATCAGCGTCCGGAGGACGCCATGGGTGTCTGGCTGGTCTGGTTGATCCTCGCGGGGGTGCTCGCGGTGGCGGAGATCTTCACGCTCACCGCCGCGCTCGGCATCCTGGGCGTGGCCGCCGCGATCACCGCGGGCGCCGCCGCCCTGGGGCTGGGGGCGCCGCTGCAGCTCGTGGTCTTCACCGTTCTCTCGGCGACAGGCCTTTTCGTCGTGCGCCCCGTGGCCTTCCGTCATCTGGTGGAGCCCCCGGCGGAGAAGTTCGGTGTCGACGCGCTGGTGGGCCGGCCCGCCCGCGTCGTATCGGAGGTCACCGGGGCGGGCGGCAGGATCCGTCTCGGCGGCGAGGAGTGGACGGCGCGGGCCTACGACGAAACGCTCGTGATTCCTCCGGGGGCCACCGTCGACGTCGTCGAGATCGACGGCGCCACCGCCGTCGTCTATCCCCGGGAGTAGAGCCATGGACGTGTCCGGAGTGCTCATCGCCGGTCTGATCCTCGCGGCGCTCGCCGTGTTCACCGTCGTTCGCGCGGTGCGCATCGTGCCGCAGGCGCGCGCCCGCAACGTCGAGCGTCTCGGCCGCTACCGGCGCACCCTGAGGCCGGGGCTGAACCTCGTGATCCCCTACATCGACCGGGTCTACCCGGTGATCGACCTGCGGGAGCAGGTGGTCTCCTTCCGGCCCCAGCCGGTGATCACCGAGGACAATCTGGTCGTCGAGATCGACACCGTGCTGTACTTCCAGGTCACCGACCCGCGGGCGGCCGCCTACGAGATCGCGGACTTCCTCCAGGGTGTCGAGCAGCTCACCGTCACCACCCTGCGCAACGTCGTGGGCTCGATGGACCTGGAGAAGACCCTCACCTCGCGCGACACCATCAACAGCCAGCTGCGCGGGGTGCTCGACGACGCCACCGGCAAGTGGGGGCTGCGCGTCAACAGGGTGGAGATCAAGGCCATCGACCCTCCGCAGTCCATCAAGGACGCGATGGAGAAGCAGATGCGCGCCGAGCGCGACAAGCGGGCGGCGATCCTCGGGGCCGAGGGGCAGCGGCAGTCGCAGATCCTGACCGCGGAGGGGGACAAGCAGGCCGCCGTGCTCCGGGCGGAAGGCAATCGCACCGCCGAGATCCTCAAGGCCGAGGGGCAGTCCCGGGCCATCGACGAGGTCTTCCAGGCCGTTCACCGCAACGACCCTGACCCGCAGCTCCTCGCCTACCAGTACCTGCAGACGCTGCCCCAGCTCGCCCAGGGCGCGGGCAGCACCTTCTGGGTGATCCCCGGCGAGGTCACCGCAGCCCTTCAGGGCGTGTCGCGTGCCTTCAACGAGGTGCTGCCCCAGTCGCCGGCGACCCGGCAGACGTCCGCGGAGGACAGGGCCGCCACCGAAGCGGCCGAGGACGCGGCCCGCGCCGCGGAAGCCGCCGCCGAGGCGCTCGCGGACGCCGCCGAAGCCGACCCCGACGTGCGCCCCCTCGCTGCCGACGGGCAGTCGGCGGGGGTGTCGGGGCAAGGAGAGAAGGGGCCGGAGAGCGCCCCGTGACGCCGGGCCGGAGGGACGCGTGACAGGGCTGTCCAGCTCGCACGCTCCTGACCTGCGAAAATGCGTGCCCTCTGAACGGATCGCCATGTCCGGATAACGGTCACGTCACGGGTGCTGGTCTTTTTCCGGATTACTGCGCGTTATGTGATTTAGGTCACATGGTGATGAGTGGGTCTGTGTTAGGAATGCGCAACTCCGCAGGTGGCGCCACCCCTCGCCGCCTTCCGGAAGGGCCGGCACGTACCGGCCCCGTACCCCCAGGCGATCACGCTCCGAGTCCGCGGACGTCGATCCCCGGGTCG
>NZ_JBHVMF010000025.1:0-131610 GCF_042797055.1 Streptomyces sp. NPDC057854 | reverse complement strand
GGGTCTGGGGCGCGGCCGGGGTCTCCGCCGCGGGCGCGGCGGGCGGTGCGGCCGGCGCGGGCGGCGGCGTGGGCGCGGCGTGGGCGGGCGGCGTGGCGGGGGCGGACGGGGCAGTCGGGTCCGCCGGAACCTCGGTGCCCTCGTTCTCGGTGCTCACAGCTCGCTCTCCTCGTTCACGGCGCGGGGTCGGTGACAGTCGCTCCAGGGTGCTGGACCCAGCTTTTCCCACGGGGCGTCAGGCCAGGGTAAGCCGGAGCTGTGCGATCGCACCCCATTCTTTATATCCGGACAGAACGGACAGGTTTCGTGTGCCTGGCCGCCCCGCCAATGGCACCATGACGCGGTGACCCACGCACGGCAGCACCCGCACCCCGGTTCCGTCCAGGTCGTCGCCCACCGAGGGGCCTCGGAGGACGCGCCGGAACACACCCTGGCCGCCTATGTGAAGGCCATCGAGGACGGCGCCGACGCCCTGGAGTGCGACGTACGGCTCACGGCCGACGGGCACCTGGTCTGCGTCCACGACCGCCGGGTCGACCGTACCTCCAACGGCCGCGGCGCCGTCTCGACGCTGGAACTCGCCGACCTCGCCGCACTGGACTTCGGCGCGTGGAAGGCGTTCAAGGAGGACCAGGAGGCCGACGGCCCGGCCGAGAGCCCCGACTGGAGCGACCCGCAGTACACCTCGGTGCTCACGCTGGAACGGCTCCTGGAGCTGGTCTCCGACGCCGGGCGGCGGGTCGAGCTCGCCATCGAGACCAAGCACCCCACCCGGTGGGCGGGCCAGGTCGAGGACCGCCTCCTCGCGCTCCTGAAGCGTTTCGGCCTGCACGCGCCCGTGGCGCCGGAGGAGTCCCCGGTACGGGTCATGAGCTTCTCGGCCCGGTCCCTGCACCGGATCGCCACCGCCGCGCCGACGCTCCCGACCGTCTCCCTGACGCAGTTCGTCACCCCGCGCCTGCGCGACGGGCGGCTCCCCGCGGGCGCGCGCGTGGCGGGTCCTTCCATCCGGATCGTCCGCCACCACCCGGCGGTCATCCTGCGCCTCCAGAAGGCCGGCCACCAGGTCCACGTCTGGACGGTGGACGACCCGGAGGACGTCGAGCTCTGCCTGCGGCTCGGGGTCGACGCGATCATCACCAACCGCCCCAAGCAGGTCCTCGCGCACCTCGGACGCGCCTGAACACGGCGCTTCCGGGGTGTGCCCCGGCGCGTTCCGCGCGTACTCGATCGTCACTTGTGCTCCACCCCACCCCGAACAGGCGGTTTCCGGTCGTGGTCGCCGGGGCATCCACACGGTGGCGTGGGGCGAAGGAGGTCTCGGGGGTGGCGTTGGTGGTGGCACAGAAGGTGCCCACGTCGTCGAGCATGGCCGTACCCCATGGCCCTGCGGGCGTGGGGGAAGCACGGCACCGGATGCGGGACGAGCTGTACCGCGGCGGGGTGTCGGAATCGGTCGTCGACGACGCGGTCCTGATCCTGTCCGAACTGCTCAGCAACGCCTGCCGGCACGGCAGGCCGCTGGGCCGGGGCGACCGGGGAGAGGGCGACGTGCTGGCGTCCTGGCGGCTGGACCCGTCGGGCGGACTGACCGTCGAGGTGACGGACGGAGGCGGTCCCACGCGGCCCGTCCCGTCGACGCCGTCGGTCACGGCACGCGGCGGACGCGGGCTCAACATCATCGGCGCCCTCGCGCAGGACTGGGGCGTCCGCGACAGCGCCACGGGCGAGGTCACGGTCTGGGTGGTCGTCACGGAGGGCCACCGCCGCGAGGACTTCGCGGCGCGGGTCGGCGCCGGCGGCTCCGGCCTCGACCTCCTCGACGCGTACGACGACCTGGACTGACGGCGCCGACGGCCTGGACCGTCGTCCCCGGCCGAGGACGACGGCGGCCCCGGCCGAGGACGTCGACCGCCTGACCGTCGGCGGCTGCGACCGGGCCCGATGACAGCCCCGGCCTACGGCGTCGGCGGTCACGGCCGTCCGCGTCGGCGGTCTTCTTCGGTGGCGGGGCGCGTACCGGATCCGCGGGGGCGGGCCGGGGGCTCGGCTGGGCGGTGGCGGGCGTGCGGGCGGCTAGGCTCGCGGCCGACACAGCACCGCGATCGGGAGAAAGCCACACCATGGCCAAGAAGCGCCCCCAGACGAAGGCCGGCAAGAGCGGCCAGGCACAGGTCACGAACGGGGAGATCCCGGTCGTCGGCGCGCGCGAGCCGTGCCCGTGCGGTTCGGGCCGCCGCTACAAGGCGTGCCACGGCCGGGCCGCCGCGCACGCCGCGACCGAGCACGTCCAGCGCCCCTTCGAGGGCCTGCCCGGCGAGTGCGACCTGGTCGCGCTGCGCGAGCTGGTGCCGGCCGCGACCGTGCCGCTCACCCTCAAGGGCGGGCTGCCCGAGGGCGTGCCGTCGGTGACGCTCGCGACGGTCCTGCCGATGGCCTGGCCCGCGCTCCGCCGCGACGACGGCTCCGTGCTGCTCGCCCTGCAGAACGACGGCACCTCCGGCGACCTGTCCCGCGACCTCGCCGACACCCTGCAGCGCGCGCTGGCGACCGAGCCCGGCAACCCGGTGCCGCCGCGCCGCGTCGAGCCCGAGGGCCCGCGCCTCCAGGACCTGCTCGACACGGACGCGCCGTTCGTGCCCGAGGTCCACACCGGCTTCGAGTTCTGGATCCCGCAGTCGGCCGACGGCGCCGACCCGGAGGTCGCCGCCTCCCTGGAGCGGGCCAACGCCGCCGCGATCCCCACCGTGAAGCTGGCGTCGGTCGACGCGGCGTACTGGTGCGAGACCCCGGAGAAGAACCACCTGCGCTGGGTCATGCCGCACCCGGAGGAGAAGCTCCTCGACGCGCTCGCCCGCCTCCAGGCCGCCGGCTCCACCTCGCTCGGCGCCGACACCCGGCTCGTCGGCTCCTTCCGTGCCCACGGCCTGATGGTGCCGGTGTGGGACCTGCCGTCGGCGATGACGGCCGAGCAGTGCGAGAAGCCGGCCGCCGAGTTCGCCGAGCGGCTGGCCGAGGCGCTCGCCGTGGACGCACCGCTGACCGCCGAGGAGCGCCGGGCGCGCGGCGGCCTCACGAACCGTCAGGTCACTCTCAGCTGATACCCCAGGTGGTATCGGTGACTGACAGACCGACCAGTCGGTGACTTCCGCCACAGCGGAACCTACGGAGCGGTAATTCCCTGTCCGAATAACCGAGATCGAATTTGCGAACCGCAGATCTCTTGTTACCGTTCTGGAAGCCCGGTCGCTGGTGCATCCCCCGTCGCCAGCGACCGGGCGTTTCCATGCCCCGCCCCCGCCGTCGCGCCGGGGCGCTTCCTCAACTCGCTTGGCCGTCGGCCGTGTTGCTGCCCGAGCGCAGCAGCAGCGGCGCCTCGCCGCCCCCGTCGCCCGCCGCGAACTCCGCCACCGCCGTGTGCGCGCCCGCCGCTCCCGTCCCCGGCTCCCGGGGCGTCTCGCAGGTGTCCGGCTCGTCCCGCGCGGGCACCGCGCAGCGCACCTGGACGGTCCGCCCGCCGGGCGCCATCAGGGTCACAATCGCGTCGATCTCCCGGCCGGTGGCGTTGCGGTAGTACGTCCGCGCCCAGACGTCCGGCCCCTCGGACAGCACGCAGGTCTGCGCCTCGACGCCTTCGGGCGAGGCGAGTTCGGGCCCGCAGCGGCTGACCCGCTCGGGGGCCCCGGCGGGGGCGGCGGCCCGGCGCTCCGGTGCCGAAGCCGAAGCAGGAGCCGGTGCCGAAGCCGGAGCCTGCGTGGAGGGGCCGGCCGCCGCCGGGGCGGGCGGCGCGCTCTCTGTCGTACGGGCCGCCTCCCGGCCGAGCCCCAGGCCGCCGAGCAGATCCCCGGCGCCGTCCCCCGCGCCCGTCTCCGTATCCGTAGCGGAGGAGCCGCCGCCCGCCTTGGCGTCCGCCCCGGCCGCCGGCGGTGCGGCGTCGTCCGGGCCGCCCGCCTTCGCGGCGAGGGGGATCAGGACGGCGAGCGCGACGGCGGCGCCGAGGCCGGCCATGCGGAGGTGCGCCGGGCTCAGCCGACTCATGCGACCCACCTGCTCTGTTCGGGGAACGGTCCCGGACCGGCGACGATCACGGGCGGTGGGGCGAACCTACCGGCGCCGGACGGGCGCCCGGCGGGCCGTGCGCCCGATTCCCGTACGCGTCGGCCCAGGACACACCCGTTCGGGTGAACGGCGGACAGGCCCTCGGACCCCACCGCCGTACGCGCCACCCGGCATCCGCACGACGACCGCCGCACGCGCCGCCGCCACCCGCACGCGGGCTCAGTACGCGAGCCGGCTCCCGCCGCCCGGTGTGGCGGTGCTCGCCTCGACGAGCGCGTCGACCACCGCCTCCACGTCCGGCAGCCAGGGCCGCGCCGAGCCGGCGAGCGGCTCCCGCTCCCAGCGGACCTGGCCGGTGCCCGCGGTGGACGGCGGCAGCAGCAGATAGCCGCCCTCACCGTGGAAGCGCAGCGAACTGGGCACGCCGTCCTTCGCGTGCAGCAGCTCGCCGAGGCGTTCGAGGCCGTACGGGGCGACCAGGATCGACCAGCGGGTGGGCGTCGCCACCACGGGGCCGAGCCTGATGTCCATCGCGTCGAGGGCCCGCAGGGCCCGCGCGCCGGCGAGCGCCGGGAGGCTGACCGCGCAGGGCGCCCGGCCGCCGGTGGCCAGGACGATCGGGGCGTCCGGGCGCCGGGTCCACCACCAGCGGATCATCCGCTCGTCGGTGGTGGCGGCCAGCAGCCCGGGGTCGTAGGGGTGGGCGCCGGGGACCACACAGCCCGGGTCCGGGCAGGCACACAGCGCACCCGCGCCGCCGCCGGCGGTCTTCGTCGCGGGCACGGGCTCCCGGAGTCCCGCGCCCGGCAGGACGGGCCAGTCCCACTCGACGGCGAAGGTGACCGCCGCGTCCTGCCGGGCGGCCCTCGCCTTGCGCCGGAGCCGGAGCCTGCGTCGCCTTCCGAGGATCTCGCGCATGAGCGCTCGTTCCTTTCCGTTGAACGCCGAATCCACATCACTCACGTGCAGATCACTTCACCGTGCGTATCAGCGCGTACAGCGTCGGCGGTGCGTCGCCCGCCCGGGGCGGGGCCGGCCGGAACGGGGCCGGGTCGCGGTCAGGTCGAAGCCGGTGGAGAACACGATCCCCGCCACGCGGGGAGGGGCTGCGGCCTGCGGCACCTAGGACGCCGGGGTTCCGCTTCTCGGTACCGGGGCGCTGTCAACTGCCCCTGCCTGTCACCGAGTACGTACCCCGAACGCTCAGAATGACGCGCTGTGAAACGACGCCAGTCGACCGCAAATGGTGCACACCGGGGGCAATTTTCAGCCAACTTTCAGCGCACTTCAACCCCTGTGCGCGACCTTCCCCGGGGCCGCCCGGACACCACAAGTCCCATGGGGACAATGCTGGACATCGCTCCTCGGGTGCGTGTACATGTGGAGACATCGAGCGGCGCAATATGACATGGGGGTTTGCGATGCCATGGCGTCAAACGCACCGGTCGGAAAGCCGACCGAGATGAGCTCCCCACACCTGCCGAAGCACCTTCCGAAAGTGGCCGGAATCGATTCCACGGTTCCCGCCCCACCGCACACTAAGGCGCCCCTCGCGGGCGTCCCCGCCGCCGCGGCACCGGCCGACGCGGCCCCCGCGCCCGGCGCGCTGATCACGGACCGCCTGGCCGGCTGGGTCTCCGACCTCACCACCCTCCACGAACTCACCGAGCGGCTCATCAGGACCGCCACCCTCGACGAGGCCCTGCACGAACTCCTCGGCGCCGGAGCCGCCCTCGTCGGCGCCCGCCGCGGCATGGCCGTCCTCGAACCCGCCGACGGCCTCGGCCCCACCGCCACCGTCGGCCTCGGCCTCGCCCACGCCGAGCTCGGCACCATCGAGACCGTGCCCCGCGGCGCCACCAGCTACGGCCGCCTCCTCGACGGGCTCCCCGACCCGTCCGACCCGCACCGCGTCCCCGAACCGATCGCCATCCGCGACGTGCGCACCGAGGAGGGCCTCGACCCCCGCCACCGCGAGGTCGCCGCCCGCCTCGGCTACGCCGCCAGCTACGCCCTCCCCCTCGCCACCGAGGAGGCCGGCCGGATCGGCGCCGGCGTCTGGCTCTACGACGAACCCGCCGCCCCCACCGACCGCCAGCGCCACCTCGCCGGCCTCTACGGCCGCTTCGCCACCGAGCACCTCGCCCGCCTCCTCCAGGTCGAGCGCGCCCGCGTCCAGGTCTCCACCGTCGCCGAGGAGCTGCTCCCGAGCCGGCTCCCGCGCGTCCCCGGGGTCAGGCTCGCCGCCCGTCACCGCACCGGACCGCGCGGCGGCGGCGACTGGTACGACGCCCTGCCGCTGCCCGAGGGCGCCCTCGGGCTCGCCGTCGGCTCCGTCTCCGGCACCGGGCCGAGCGCGTTGGCCGCGATGGGACGGCTGCGCGCCTCGCTGCGGGCGTACGCCGTCATGGAGGGCGAGGACCCGGTCGCCGTCCTCTCCGACCTGGAGCTGCTGCTCCGGCTCACCGAGCCGGCCCGCTCGGCCACCGCCCTCTTCGCCTACGCGGAACCGGCCCGCCGCCGGATCGTCCTCGCCGGCGCCGGCCACGCGCCGCCGCTGCTCGTCGGCGAGCGCCGCACCGAGTACGTCGAGACCTCGCTCTCCGCGCCGCTCGGGATGCTCTCCTGCTGGGAGGCGCCCAGCGTGGAGCTGTCCCCCGCGCCTGGAGAAACGGTGCTGCTGTACACGGACGGGCTGCTGCGGCGTACCGGCGACCCCATCGACCGGGCCTTCGCCCGGCTCCACGCCGCCGCCGCGAGCGTGCCCCGCGCGGACCGGGACGATCCCGGCGCCCTCGCCGACCACGTACTGCGGACCCTCCTCCCGGACGGGCTCGACCCCGCGGTCGAGGGCGAGGACGTGGTGCTGCTCGCGGCCCGCTTCGACTGAGCACGCCGGTGCGCGCGGTGACCGCCCGGTGACCCGGCGGTAACAGGCCTTCCGGCCCTGGGCCCCCTTCCGTACGACCGTACGATGGAGGGGGTTCAGTGTCGTACCAAGAGGAGGCAGACCCGTGGCCGATGAGCTCACTCCGGAGACCCCGGACGAGGCCGAAGAGCCGATCAAGCAGCGGAAGAACGGCCTGTACCCGGGCGTCTCCGACGAGCTCGCCGAGAACATGAAGTCCGGCTGGGCCGACACGGAGCTGACCGGGCTGGAGCCGATCCCGCAGGCGGCCGAGACCGCCGCGCGCCGGGCGGCGCTCTCCGCCCGCTTCCCGGGCGAGCGCCTGGTGATCCCGGCCGGCAACCTGAAGACCCGGTCGAACGACACCGAGTACAGCTTCCGCGCCGCCACCGAGTACGCGTACCTCACCGGCGACCAGACCCACGACGGCGTCCTGGTCCTGGAGCCGACCGCGACCGGCCACGACGCCACGATCTACCTGCTGCCGCGCTCGAACCGCGAGAACGGCGAGTTCTGGCTCGACGGCATGGGCGAGCTGTGGGTCGGCCGCCGCCACTCCCTCGCCGAGGCGGAGCAGCTGCTCGGCATCCCGGCGAAGGACGTGCGCGAGCTGCCCGCCGCGCTCAAGGAGGCCACCGGCCCGGTCCGCGCCGTGCGCGGCCACGACGCCGGCATCGAGGCCGCCCTCACCGACAAGGTGACCGCCGAGCGCGACGAGGAGCTGCGGGTCTTCCTCTCCGAGGCCCGGCTCGTCAAGGACGCCTTCGAGATCGCCGAGCTGGAGAAGGCGTGCGCCGCCACCGCCCGCGGCTTCGAGGACGTCGTGAAGGTCCTCGACAAGGCCGAGGCGACCAGCGAGCGGTACATCGAGGGCACCTTCTTCCTGCGCGCCCGCGTCGAGGGCAACGACGTCGGCTACGGCACCATCGCCGCCGCCGGCCCGCACGCCTGCACCCTCCACTGGGTCCGCAACGACGGCGCCGTCCGCTCCGGCGACCTGCTCCTCCTCGACGCCGGCGTCGAGACCACCGAGCTGTACACCGCCGACGTCACCCGCACCCTGCCGATCAGCGGCCGGTACACGGACATCCAGCGCAAGATCTACGACGCCGTGTACGAGGCGCAGGAGGCGGGCATCGCCGCGGTGAAGCCCGGCGCCGCCTACCGCGACTTCCACGACGCCGCCCAGCGCGTGCTCGCCGAGAAGCTCGTCGAGTGGGGCCTCGTCGAGGGCCCGGTCGAGCGCGTCCTGGAGCTGGGCCTCCAGCGCCGCTGGACCCTGCACGGCACCGGCCACATGCTCGGCATGGACGTCCACGACTGCGCCGCCGCGCGCACCGAGGCGTACGTCGAGGGCACCCTGGAGCCGGGCATGTGCCTGACCGTCGAGCCCGGGCTCTACTTCCAGGCCGACGACCTGACCGTGCCGGAGGAGTACCGCGGCATCGGCGTCCGGATCGAGGACGACATCCTCGTCACCGAGGACGGCAACCGGAACCTGTCGGACCAGCTGCCGCGCCGCTCGGACGAGGTCGAGGCGTGGATGGCGGCCCTGAAGGGCTGACCGCGCGTCGCGTGTGCGGGGCCCCTTCCGAGGGGCCCCGCACCCGGTTCACGCCATCAGGCCGTCAGGCCATGAGGAGGGACGGGCTGTCCTTCCACTTCAGCAGCTTGTCGAAGCTGACCACGGCGCCGCCCCGGCCCGAGCGGCCGAACTGCACGTGGTCGGCGAGCTCCTCGATCAGGCGGAGCCCGCGCCCGCTCTCGGCGTCCTGGCAGGCCGCCCGGGCCGGCGCCGCCCCGGTGAAGCCCGGCCCGGCGTCGGCGACCTCGATACGGCAGGTCTCGCCGTCCAGGAAGGCCGTCACCCGGTACGCCTCCGAGCCCCGGCCCGCGGCGCCGCCGCCGTGCTCGACGGCGTTGGCACACGCCTCCGTCAGGGCCACCGACAGCTCGTAGGACACGTCGGGATCCACCCCGGCCGTCTCCATGGTGCCGAGGAACAGGCGCCGGGCGAGCGGCACGCTCGCGGCCTCGCGCCGCAGATGGAGTGACCACCAGATGCTCATGCTCCAGCCTCCCGGCAGCGGCTCGACATACCCCTAGCTATTGCCGGGGACGGGCGCCGGTAAGCGCGCGAACCGGTCAAGAGCGCCCGTTCGGCGGATGTGACGAGCCCCGGGCCGGTGTATGTCCTCCCGAACACCCGCAAGAACGACCTTGCGGACCTGCCTCATGAAGACGGGTGCCCTGGTGCGATGATGGGGCCGCCATGTCTGCCCCCGCGCTCGCTCCACGGCTGCTGAGGGCCGCGGTGTTCACCGCGGTCTGCGTCGTGCTGTCCGCGCTGGGACACGCCCTCGCCGCCTGCGCGGGCATCGCCCTGTGGACGCTGCTCGCCGGATTCCTCGGCGTCTTCGGCGTCACGGTGCTGCTCACCGGGCGCGAGCGCTCCCTCGGCTTCGTCGTCGCCGCGCTCGCCGGCGGCCAGCTGGGCCTCCACCTCCTCTTCGGCCTCGGCCAGCGGCAGCTCGCGCTGGACGCCCAGGCCGACGGCACCCTGGTACGGATGGCGGCCAAGCTCGTCTGCGGGGCGGGCGCCGCCTCCCTGACGCCCGGCGACGCCGCCGGGATACTGCAGCGCGCCGGGATCGACCCGGCCGCCGCGCAGGCCCACGCGGGGCTGCACGGGGCCGGTGCCGCCGCGGGCGACGCGCTGCTGCCGAGCCTGCCGATGGTCCTCGGGCACCTGCTCGCCGCCCTGGTGGCCGGCTGGCTGCTGCGCCGCGGCGACCTCGCCCTGGTCCGGCTCGCCGAGCTCTCCGAGCAGGGCGCGGCCGAGCTGGCCGAGAGCGCCGCGGTGCGCTCCCTGCGCGCCGCGCTCCGGCTCGTACGGGCCCTGGTCGCCGGTCTGGCGACGCTGTCCCCGGCCGGTCCGCGCGGCCGGCCCCGTACCGCCTCCGACTCCGCGCCGCCGCCGGTGGCCGGGGCGCTCCAGCACACGGTGATCCGCCGCGGCCCGCCGGCCGCCGCCTGCGTCCTCGCAGCCTGACGCGGTCCGCTCCACGAGGGAGCGGGACCGCGCCCGTCCGCGCCCGCCCGCCCGGGGTCCGCCCGTGGCGCCGGTGTGCCGGACCGGACCGCCTTCCTCTCCCGGGGCTCCCTCCGCGGACCCCTCACCGAGCCGGAGTGTCTTCCATGAACCTGTCCCGCGCCGCCCTCGCCGCCGGCACCGCCGCCGCCTCCGTCGTCCTGCTCTCGGGCACGGCCTTCGCGCACGTCAGCGTGCAGCCCGAGGGCGAGGCCGCCCAGGGCGGCTACGCCACCGTGAACGTCAAGGTGCCCAACGAGCGCGACAACGCCTCCACCATCAAGGTCGAGGTCAACTTCCCCGTCGACCACCCGCTCGCCTCCGTCATGCCGCAGCCGGTCCCCGGCTGGAAGGCCGAGGTCACCCGGACCAAGCTGGACAAGCCGCTGACGCTGCACGGCAAGCAGATCAACGAGGCCGTCTCCAAGGTCACCTGGACCGCCGACGGCGCGAAGATCGGCCCCGGCCAGTTCCAGCAGTTCCCGCTCTCCCTCGGCCGGCTGCCCGAGGACGCCGACCAGCTCGTCCTCAAGGCGATCCAGACGTACGACAACAAGGAGGTCGTGCGCTGGATCGAGGAGCAGAAGGGTTCCGAGGAGCCGCAGAACCCGGCCCCCGTCCTGAAGCTCTCGCCCGCCGGCGAGGACCACCACGGCGGCGCGGCCGCCACGACCGCCCCCGCCGCCTCGGCGTCCGCCTCCGCCTCGGGATCGGGTTCGGATTCGGCTTCGGCTGACGCGGAGGCCGGTCACGACGGCAAGGCGGGCGACCACTCCGGCACCGAGACCGCCTCGGCGTCCTCCACCGACACCACGGCCCGCGTCCTCGGCGTCGCCGGCATCCTCGTCGGCGTCGCCGGCGTCGCCTTCGGCCTCCTCGCCGGCCGCCGCCGCTCCGCCTGACGGCACCCGCCAGCACCTCAGCACACCGAAAGACAGAACCCTCATGTCCACTGAGAAGACGTCCCCGTCGCGCGGCGACGAGGACGGCACCACGGGCCGCCCCGGGCGGCGCACCCCGCTGATCGTCGCCGCCGTCGCGATCGTCGCCGCCCTCGGCATCACCGCCGCGGTCGGCCTCGGCGGCGACGACACCAAGGACACCTCCGCCGGCTTCGTCCAGGTCGAGGGCACTACCGAGAAGGGAAGGGCCGCCACCGTCCTCGACCGGCCCTTCACCAAGCCCGACCTCGTCCTCACCGACACCAAGGGCGAGAGCTACGACCTGCGCGAGCGCACCAAGGGCAAGCCGACGCTCATCTACTTCGGCTACACCAACTGCCCCGACGTGTGCCCGCTGACGATGAGCAACATCGCCATCGCCAAGAAGCAGCTCCCCAAGGCCGACCAGGACAAGCTCCAGGTCGTCTTCGTCACCACCGACCCGGAGCGGGACACCGCCGCGTCGCTGGCCAAGTGGCTGCCCGCGGCCGGCGACCCGTCCTTCGTCGGCCTCACCGGCGACTTCGCGAAGATCCAGGCGGGCGCCCGCTCGATCGGCATCGGCATCGACCCGCCGAAGAAGGAGGCCGACGGCACCGTCGTCTCCATGCACGGCGCCCAGGTCGTCGCCTTCTCCCCCACCACCGACCAGGGCTACGTCCTGTACGGGGAGGACACCACCGTCGACGACTACGCCAAGGACCTGCCGAAGATCATCAAGGGGGAGAACCCGTGACCCGCCGCACCACCGCCCTGTCCGCCGCCGTGGCCCTCGCCGCCGCCCTCGCGCTGACCGGGTGCTCGTCCGGCGGCGACGAGCCCGAGCTGAAGGTCAGCGGCGCGTACATGCCCCAGCCCGTGATGGACATGGCCGGCGGCTTCCTCACCATCGAGAACACCGGTGACACCGCCGACAAGCTGACGTCGGTCACCAGCCCGCTCTCCGACGACGTCACCCTGCACGAGACGAAGAACCAGAAGATGCGGCAGGTGCCGTCCTTCGACATCCCCGCCCATGGCGAGCTGAAGCTGGCCCGGGGCGGCAACCACCTCATGTTCATGGAACTGAAGTCGAAGCCGAAGCAGGGCGAGAAGGTCAGCGTCGAGCTGCACTTCGAGAAGGCCGAACCGATCACGGTCGAGCTGCCCGTCGAGGCCGCCACCCACAACCCGCAGCAGCACTGAGCCGTTGACGGAGTGACACAGTGACGACACCCACCGCCCCGCGCCTCGGCACCGCCCTCACCCGGATGCTGGTCCTCGCGGCCACGCTCCTGGGCGTGCTCCTGGCCGGCGCCGCCCCCGCCTCCGCGCACGCGGCCCTGACCGGGAGCGACCCGAAGGACGGGGCGGTGGTCGCCACCGCCCCCGAGCAGGTCGGCCTCACCTTCTCGGAACAGGTCGCGATGAGCCCCGACTCGATCCGGGTCCTCGACCCGTCGGGCCGACGCGCCGACACCGGCGAGATCATCGACCTGTGCAGCGGCGCCGTCGTCAAGTACGGCGTGGCCCTGCGGGCCGGTCTGCCGGACGGCACGTACACCGTCGCCTGGCAGACCGTCTCCGCGGACAGCCACCCCATCGCCGGGGCCTTCACCTTCTCCATCGGCGCCCCCTCCGCCACCTCGGTCGCGCTGCCCGCGCAGGCCGCCGGCGGAGGGATCGTCGGCGCCCTCTACGGGATCGCGCGCTATCTGTCGTACGCGGGTTTCGCCGTCCTCGTCGGCGGCGGCGCCTTCGTGCTGCTGTGCTGGCCGCGCGGCGCGAGCGTCCGGCCCGTGCAGCAGACCGTCGTCCGCGGCTGGCTCGCCCTCACCGGCGCCACCCTCGTCATGCTGCTGCTGCGCGGCCCGTACACCGGCTCCGGGAAGCTCGCCGACGTCTTCGACCTCACTGGGCTCCAGGCCGTGCTCCAGACCAAGACCGGGGCCGCGCTCACCTCCCGGCTGCTGCTGCTCGGAGCCGCCGCGCTCTTCGTCGCCGTCCTCTTCGGGGCGTACGCCCGGCGCACCGACGCGAAGGAACGCAAGGACCTCACCTTCGGCCTGGGTCTCGGCGGCACCGTCGTCGCCGCGGGCATCGCCGGCACGTGGGCGCTGGCCGAGCACGCCTCCACCGGCATCCAGCCCGGCGTCGCCATGCCCGTCGACATCCTGCACCTGCTCGCCGTCGCCGCCTGGCTCGGCGGGCTCACCACCCTGCTGGTCGCCCTCTACCGGGCGCCGTCGGTGGAACGCGCGGCGGTCGAGCGCTTCTCCCGGGTGGCCTTCGCCGCGGTCGCCGTCCTGGTGGCCACCGGCCTCTACCAGTCCTGGCGCCAGGTCGGCTCCTGGTCCGCCCTCACCGGCACCCGGTACGGGCAGCTGCTCCTGGTGAAGATCGGTCTGATGGGCGTGCTGGTCGGCATCGCCTGGATATCCCGCCGCTGGACCCGCCGACTGGCGGAACGGACCTCGGAGGCGGGGGCCACGGGAGCAGAGGCCGCGAGCGCGGAGGCGGAGGCCGCGGAGTCGGAAGGCACGGAGGCGGAGGCTGCGGACTCCGGCTCGGACACGGCCCTGGACTCTGGGGCGCCGGCGGACTCCGAGGCACCGGCGGATTCCGGTGAAGAGGAGCCTGAGGAGCAGGGACCCGAAGAGGCGCCGGACCCCGTGCGGGCCGCGCAGCTCGCGCGGCAGCGCGCCGCCATGGCCACCGCGCGGCGCAAGAAGGCGCGGGACGCGGACCCCGAGCGGACCGGGCTGCGCCGCTCGGTGCTGACCGAGGCCGCCGTCGCGGTCGTCCTGCTCGCGGTGACCACCGTCCTCACCGCCACCGAGCCCGGCCGCACCGAGGAGGAGGCCGCCCGCACCGGCGCGACGGCCGCCGGCTCGGCCGCGGTCCCCGACCGTCCGGTGGACGTCCGGCTGCCCTTCGACACGGGCGGCGCGAACGGCGAGGGCGTCGTCCGGCTCAGCCTCGACCCGGGCCGCACCGGCGCCAACGCCCTGCACCTGTTCGTGGAGCGTCCGGACGGCAAGCCGCTGGACGTCCCCGAGGTCAAGGTGAACCTCACCCTGGAGGAGAAGGGCGTCGGCCCGCTGCCCGTCGTCCCGGACCGGATCCAGGCCGGTCACTGGAGCGCGAGCGGCGTGCAGCTCCCGCTGCCCGGCGAGTGGCGCGTCCAGGTGACGGTCCGCACCTCCGAGATCGACCAGACCACCATCGAGAAGAACATCAAGATCGGCTGAACGCCCGTGAGCAACCCCGTGAGCAAGCCCTCCCCCTCGGCCACCGACGCCGACGCCGCCACCCCCACCGCCGCCACCCCCACCGCCGCCGCCTCCGGCTCCGGCTCCGGTGACGGCCGCCTGGACGTCTCCCGGCGCCGGCTGCTCGGCACCGTCGGCGCGGCGGGCGCCGCCGGCCTCGTCATCGGCGCCGCCGGCGGTGCCGGGATCGCCTCGGCCGTCTCCGGTGACGACTCCGCGCCCGGCGCCGGCGACTCCCGGGCCCTCACCTCCGTGGGGGCCACCGAGGTCGGGTTCCACGGGCGGCACCAGCCCGGCATCACCACCCCGCTCCAGTCGCGCGGCCATCTGGTCGCCTTCGACCTCGCGCCGGGCGCCGGCCGCAAGGAGGCCTCCGCACTGCTCCGCCGCTGGTCGGCGACGGCGCGGACGCTGATGGCGGGCGAGGCTCCGGCCGAGGACACCGGGATCGCGCTGGACGCGGGCCCGTCCTCGCTCACGGTCACCTTCGGCTTCGGCCGCACCTTCTTCGACCGGACGGGGCTGACCGCCCGCCGGCCGGTGCAGCTGGACCCGCTGCCGGCCTTCTCCGCCGACGCGGTCGATCCCAAGCGCTCGGAGGGCGACCTGTGGGTGCAGATCGGGGCGGACGACGCCCTGGTCGCCTTCCACGCGCTGCGCGCGCTCCAGAAGGACGCCGGGGACGCGGCCCGGGTGCGCTGGCAGATGAACGGCTTCAACCGCTCCGCCGGCGCGACCGCCCGCCCGATGACCGCCCGGAACCTCATGGGCCAGGTCGACGGCACCAACAACCCGAAGCCCACCGACCCCGACTTCGACCGGCGGATCTTCGTCCCGGCCGGGGCGACCGGCGCCCAGGACTGGATGGCGGGCGGCTCGTACGCGGTCGTGCGCCGGATCCGGATGCTCCTGGACGACTGGGACGCCCTGTCGCGGGAGAAGCAGGAGCGGGTCATCGGCCGCCGCAAGGCGGACGGGGCACCGCTGTCCGGCGGCTCCGAGACCACTCCGCTGGACCTGAACAAGCGGGGCGCGGACGGCAAGCTCGTCATCCCCGACAACGCCCACGCCCGGATCTCCGCCCCCGAACAGAACGGCGGGGCGGCGATGCTGCGCCGGCCCTTCTCCTTCCACGACGGGATCGGCGCGGACGGCACGCCGGACGCCGGGCTCCTCTTCATCTGCTGGCAGGCCGATCCGCTGCGCGGCTTCGTGCCGGTGCAGCGGAAGCTGGACCGGGGCGACGCGCTGTCCCGGTTCGTCCGGCACGAGTCCAGCGGTCTCTTCGCCGTGCCGGGCGGGGCGGCCGAGGGCGAGTACGTCGGCCAGCGGCTGCTGGAGGGCTGAGGGGCGCGGCGGCGCGGGGGCCGCCGCCCGTCCGAGGGCCGGGACGCGACGGAAGCGAACGCCGGGGCGCACTAGGCTGACGGTATGTCCGCCACCCGGTACACCTACCTCGGTCCCGAAGGCACGTTCACGGAGGCCGCGCTGCGGAGCCTGCCCGAGGCGGCCACGCGGGAGCTCGTCCCCATGGTCTCCGTCCCGGCCGCGCTCGACGCCGTGCGGAACGGGGAGGCGGCCGCCGCGCTGGTGCCGATCGAGAACTCGGTCGAGGGCGGGGTGACGGCGACTCTCGACGAGCTGGCCTCGGGCGAGCCGCTGATGATCTACCGCGAGGTGCTGCTGCCGATCGCCTTCGCGCTGCTGGTGCGCCCCGGGACCGCGCTGTCGGACATCAAGACGGTGACGGGCCATCCGGTGGCCCAGCCGCAGGTGCGCAACTGGCTGCGCAAGCACCTGCCGGAGGCGGTGTGGGAGTCGGCGGCGTCCAACGCGGACGGCGCCCGGCTGGTGCAGGAGGGCCGGTTCGACGCGGCCTTCGCGGGCGAGTTCGCGGCGGCGACGTACGGCCTGGAGGCGCTGGTCAAGGAGATCCACGACGCGGAGAACGCGGAGACGCGTTTCGTGCTCGTGGGCCGGCCGGCCCGGCCGGCGGCGCCGACCGGCGCGGACAAGACCTCGGTGGTGCTGTGGCTGGGTGACGATCATCCGGGTGCCCTTCTGGAACTCCTCCAGGAGTTCGCGGTGCGGGGGGTGAACCTGATGCTGATCCAGTCCCGGCCCACGGGGGCGGGGATCGGGAACTACTGCTTCGCCGTGGACGCCGAGGGCCACATCTCGGACCGACGGGTCGGCGAGGCGCTGATGGGTCTCAAGCGGATCTGCCCGCAGGTGCGGTTCCTCGGCTCGTATCCGCGGGCGGGCGCGTCCCGTGCGGACGTGCGGCCGCTGCGGCGGGGGACCTCGGACGAAGAGTTCACGGCTGCCTCCGACTGGCTGGCGAGGGCCCAGGACGGCAGGGCCTGACCGCGATAGTGACGGAGCGCGACGCCTCGTGCGTTCGTTCGTCCACAGGTAGGCATCAATAGTCCTACCTGCATACTTTCTGCTTTCTCCCCACGGTTATCCACAGGCTCGGTCCGCAGGCTGGGGACAAGTCGACACCCGCCCTCGACAAGGTCGACAAATCACCCTCTTCACCCGTCGCGCGGATGCTCCCCGTCCACAGCGTCCCCAGCGGCGCACGTCAGGCGGGCCCTGCGACACTCACCCTCCGGAGGGAGCGATTCCCCTCGAAATGGGTGCGCACGGCGGGTTTGATCACCCAATTCGGAGGTGGCGGGCCGGGAATCCACAGAACTTCCGCACACCCTGTGGATAACTCGATTCAGGGGAATTCCGAAGACCGTCAATTCGGGCATACCCGCACGCGCCCGCATATCCGGTGGGGTCGCGCGAGTGCGCACCGGTAGCCTGGTGGGGTGATTGACCTTCGCCTGCTCCGTGAGGACCCCGACCGTGTTCGCGCCTCCCAGCGCGCCCGTGGAGAGGACGTCGGCCTCGTCGACGCCCTGCTCTCCGCCGATGAGCGGCGCAGGTCGTCCGGCGTCCGCTTCGACGAGCTCCGTTCCGAGCAGAAGGCGCTCGGCAAGCTGATCCCCAAGGCCACTCCGGAGGAGCGCGCCGAGCTCCTGCAGCGCGCGGAGCAGCTGAAGACCGACGTCAAGGCCGCCGAGGCCGAGCAGAACGAGGCCGACGAGACGGCCCGCGCGCTCCTCCTCCAGCTCGGCAACATCGTCCACCCGGACGTGCCGGTCGGCGGCGAGGAGGACTTCGTCGTCCTGGAGACGCACGGCACCATCCGCGACTTCGCGGCCGAGGGCTTCGAGCCCAAGGACCACCTGGAGCTGGGCGAGGCACTCGGCGCGATCGACGTCGAGCGGGGCGCCAAGGTCTCCGGCTCGCGCTTCTACTACCTGACCGGCGTCGGCGCGCTCCTGGAGCTGGCCCTGGTCAACGCGGCGATCGCGCAGGCCACCGAGGCCGGCTTCATCCCGATGCTCACCCCCGCGCTGGTCCGCCCGCGCGCCATGGAGGGCACCGGCTTCCTCGGCCAGGCCGCGGAGAACGTGTACCACCTGGAGAAGGACGACTACTACCTGGTCGGCACCTCCGAGGTCCCCCTCGCCGCGTACCACATGGACGAGATCATCGACGCCGACAAGCTGCCGCTGCGGTACGCGGGCTTCTCGCCCTGCTTCCGCCGCGAGGCCGGCACGTACGGCAAGGACACCCGCGGCATCTTCCGCGTCCACCAGTTCGACAAGGTCGAGATGTTCTCGTACGTCGCGCCCGAGGACGCGGAGAACGAGCACAAGCGGCTCCTGGACTGGGAGAAGCAGTGGCTCACCTCCCTGGAGCTGCCGTTCCAGGTGATCGACGTCGCCACCGGCGACCTCGGCGCCTCGGCCTCCCGCAAGTTCGACTGCGAGGCGTGGATCCCCACCCAGGGCAAGTACCGCGAGCTGACCTCGGCCTCCAACTGCGACGGCTTCCAGGCCCGCCGCCTCTCCGTCCGCATGCGCGAGGAGCAGGGCGGCAAGAAGACCGTCCAGCCGCTCGCCACGCTGAACGGCACGCTGTGCGCCGTTCCGCGCACCATCGTCGCCATCCTGGAGAACCACCAGCTCGCCGACGGTTCGGTGCGCGTCCCGGAGATCCTCCGGCCGTACCTGGGCGGGCGCGAGGTCCTGGAGCCGATCGCCAAGTGAGCCCCTTCCCCTACCGCCTGGTCGCGACGGACCTCGACGGCACGCTGCTGCGGGCCGACGAGTCCGTCTCGGACCGTACGCGGGCCGCCCTCGCCGCCGCCACGGAGGCGGGCGCCGCGCACATCGTCGTCACCGGCCGGGCGGTGCCCTGGACCCGGCACATCCTCGACGACCTCGGCTACCAGGGGATCGCGGTGTGCGGGCAGGGCGCGCAGGTCTACCACGCCGGTGAGCACCGGCTGCTGACCTCGCTCACCCTGGACCGGCAGCTCGCCGGCCTCGCGCTCTCCAAGATCGAGGCGGAGGTCGGCCCGCTGGCGCTGGCCGCCAGCCGCGACGGACTGGAGGGCGAGGTGCTGATGGGCCCGGGCTACCGGGCGCAGGAGGGGCCGCTGCCGTACGTGCCGTACGAGGACCCGGCCGAGCTGTGGGCGGCGCCGCTGACCAAGCTCTACCTCCAGCACCCGTCGATGACCGACGACGAGCTGACGGCGGTGGCGCGCGCCACCGTCGGCGGTCTGGTCGACGTGGTGATGGCGGGTCCGGGGATCGTGGAGATCCTGCCGCTCGGCCTGAGCAAGGCCACCGGCCTCTCGCTGGCGGCGCGCCGGCTCGGGGTGAAGGCTGCGGAGACCATCGCCTTCGGCGACATGCCCAACGACATCCCGATGTTCGGCTGGGCCGCGCACGGGGTCGCGATGGGCAACGCGCACGAGGAGCTGCGGGCGGTCGCGGACGAGGTGACCGCCTCCAACGAGGAGGACGGCATCGCGCTGGTCCTGGAGCGACTGCTGGCGGCCTGAGCCGTCCCCGCCGTTTCGTACGGCGGATGCTCCGCATGACAGATGTTCCGAAGCGAAGGCCCGCTCCCTGAGGAGCGGGCCTTCGTCGGTCGCGGCCCGCGCGGATCGGGGATCCGCGCGCTCGAAGCGGCCGCCACCGGGGGATCCCCCGTGTCCCCCGCCCAACCAGTGTGCGCCGGGCGGCCGTTCGGGTGCGACCGGTTTTCGGGCGGCCGGCCGCCGGGCCGGGAGAGGGGCCGGCGGCCGCGGGCCGGAGGGGCGTGCCGGGCGGGCCTCAGAAGTTGATCATGTGGCCGGCGATGCCGTGGATCGCTTCCTTGACGGCCTCGCCGAGGGTCGGGTGGGCGTGCACGTTCCGCGCGACCTCGTGGACGGTGAGGTCCCACTGCTGGGCCAGGGTCAGCTCGGGCAGCAGCTCGGTGACGTCGGGGCCGATCAGGTGGGCGCCGATGATCTCGCCGTACTTGGCGTCGGCGACGATCTTGACGAAGCCGGTCGAGTCGCCGAGGCCGTGCGCCTTGCCGTTCGCCATGAAGGGGAACTTGGCGACCTTGACGTCGTAGCCCTTCTCGCGGGCCTGCGCCTCGGTGTAGCCGAAGCTGGCGATCTGCGGCTGGCAGTAGGTGGCGCGCGGGATCATGGCGTAGTCGAGCTCCATGGTCTCGGCGTCCGCGATGGTCTCGGCGGCGATGACGCCCATGGCCTCGGCGGTGTGCGCGAGCATCAGCTTCGCGGTGACGTCGCCGATGGCGTAGATGTGCGGCACGGAGGTGCGGCAGCGGCCGTCGACGTCGATGGCGCCGCGCTCGGTGAGGGCGACACCGGTGTTCTCCAGGCCGTAGCCGGAGACGTTCGGCGCGAAGCCGATGGCCTGGAGGACCTTGTCGGCCTCCAGGACCTTCTGGGAGCCGTCCTTGCCGGTGACGGTGACGCGGACCTGCGGGCCGGACTCGTCGATGGCGTCGACGCGGGTCGAGGTGAGGACGTCGATGCCGAGCTTGCGGTACTGCTTCGCCAGCTCCTTCGACACCTCCTCGTCCTCCAGCGGGGCCATCCGGTCGAGGAACTCGACGATGGTGACCTTGGTGCCGTAGTTGTTCAGCACGTACGCGAACTCGATGCCGATGGCGCCGGCGCCGGCGATGACGATCGACTTCGGGGCGTCCTCGGCGAGGATCTGCTGCTCGTAGGAGACGACCCGGTCGCTCAGGGAGGTGCCGGGCAGCAGGCGCGGGGAGGCGCCGGTGGCGATGATGCAGTGGTCGAAGGTGATCGTCTGCGTCGTGCCGTCGGCCTTCGCCACCTGGAGGGTGTTCGCGTCGACGAAGGTGCCGCGGCCGTCGAACTCCGTGATGTTGTTCTTCTTCATCAGGAAGTGGACGCCCTTGACGCGGCCGTCCGCGACGGTGCGGCTGCGGCGGTAGGCGTCGCCGTAGTCGAAGGTCACCGTGCCGTCGACCTTGATGCCGAAGGTCTTCGCCTCGTGGTGGAAGATGTGCGCCAGTTCGGCGTTGCGGAGCAGCGCCTTGGTGGGGATGCAGCCGACGTTCAGGCAGACACCGCCCCAGTACTTCTCCTCCACGACCGCGACCCGCTTGCCCAGCTGGGCGGCGCGGATGGCGGCGACGTAGCCGCCGGGGCCAGCTCCGAGTACGACGACGTCGAAGCGGTCTGACATGACTGACTCCCGAAGGTGGTGAGGGTGTTCGGTGCACGTACGAGGCCACAGTAGTCCGGTCCCGGGCGGCTGCCCCGGTGATCACGGGCACTCCTGTGGATGACTTGTAGGATGACTGGGCAACCGGGCGAATGTTTGGGAGAGGACGCGGCGGATGGCGGCACTGAGAGCGGCGGGGCGGACCTCGCTGGTGGACTCGGCGGTGGAGCAGCTGCGGGCGCAGCTCGCGGAGGGCGAATGGGCCGTCGGCGACCGCATCCCGACCGAGCACGAGCTCGCCCAGCAGCTCGGCGTCGGCCGCAACACCGTCCGCGAGGCGATCAGGGTCCTCGTCCACGCCGGGCTCCTGGAGTCCCGGCAGGGCAACGGCACCTTCGTCCGCTCCACCGCCGACCCGGCCGCCGTGCTGCGCGGGGTCCGGCACGCGGGCGCGCGCGATGTCCTGGAGCTGCGGACCGCCCTGGAGGCGGAGGCGGCCCGGCTCGCGGCGGAGCGGCGGGACACCCACGACATGCTGCGGCTGCGGGCCGCGCTGACCACCCTGCGGGAGGAGGGCGACCGGGACGCCGACGCCGACCTCGCCTTCCACCTCGCCGTCGTCGCCGCCACCCACAACGCGGCCTTCATCGAGGTCTACCGCTTCTTCTCCGCCCAGGTGCACGAGGTCCTGGTCGAGGCGCTCGGCGACCGCGCGATGCCGCCGGTCGACATCGACCTCCACGAGGCCCTGGTCGCCGCCGTGGAGGCCGGCGACCCGGACGCGGCCGAACGCCAGGCCCGGGAGCTGCTGCGGGTCCCGGCGGAGACGGTGGCGGCCCTGATGGGCGAGAACCGGGAGGCGGGCGCGTGACGGGCACGGAGACGGGCCACGCGCGCGTGGAGGATCCGGAGGCGGGTCCCGCGCGTGTGCTGGTCGACGCCGAGGCGGACGTACGCCCCTCGGCCGCCGGAGCGGCCGCGCGGCGGGCGCTGCTCGCCCATCCGGTGCTGCTGCTGGCCGGCATCGTGCTGGCCTCGCTCAACATGCGGGTCGCGCTGGCGAGCGTGGCACCGCTGGTCGGCGAGATAGCCGGGGCCTACGGCCTCTCCTCGACCGCCGGATCGCTCATCACGTCGATCCCGGTGCTCTTCCTCGGCCTCGGCGCGCTGGTCGCGCCCTGGCTGGGCCGCCGGTTCGGCGCCGAACGGACGGTCCTCGCCGCGCTGCTGCTGCTCGCCGGCGGCATCCTGCTGCGGCTGCTGCCGTCAGTGACGGCGCTGTACGGCGGCGGCGTCCTCGTCGGCACCGCGATCGCCCTGCTGAACGTGCTGATGCCGGGGCTGATCAAGCGGGACTTCCCCGACCGGGCCGCCACCATGACCTCCGTCTACACGGGCGCGATGGTGGCCGGCGCGACGGTCGCCGCCGCCGCGGCCGTCCCGCTGGAGGAGGCGCTCGGCGGGGGCTGGCAGGGCTCGCTCGGCTCCTGGTCGCTGCTCGCCGTCGTGGCGGCGGTGGCCTGGCTGCCGCAGGTGCTGATCGCCCGGGGCCGTACCGGTCACGAGGTACGGGCCGTCCCGGCCGCCGGCACCGCGCCCACGCGCGTGTGGCGCTCCGCGCTGGCCTGGCAGGTGACCCTCTTCATGGGCCTGCAGTCGCTCTGGTCGTACGTGCTGATCGCCTGGATGCCGACGATCTTCACCGACCACGGGATGAGCCGCTCCGAGGCCGGTGTCGTCTTCGCCTTCAACAACCTGATCCAGGTCGCCGGCGCCTTCGTGGTGCCGCTGCTCGCGGGCCGCAGGCGGAGCCAGCGCCCGCTGGTGGTCCTGGTGACGACGCTGGTCGCGGCCGGTTACGCGGGGCTGCTCGCCGCCCCCGCGGAGGGTGCCTGGCTGTGGTCGGCCGTGCTCGGCGTCGGCCAGGGCGGCGCCCTGGGGCTGGCGCTGACGCTGATCGTGCTGCGGACCGAGGACGCCCCGACGGCCGCCCGGCTCTCCGGGATGGCACAGACGGTCGGCTATCTGATGGCCGCGGCCGGCCCCCTCGCGGCCGGCGCCCTGCACCAGGCGACCGGCGCGTGGACGCTGCCGATCTCGCTGGTGCTGGTGGTGTGCGCGGCGGCCGCGGGCGTCGGCCTGCTCGCCGCCCGCGACCGTACCGTCTGACGCTCCGTCCGGCCGGCCTACTCCTCGCCGGCCAGCGTCAGCGTGCGCAGCTTGTGCCCGGCGAACCAGGTGGCGCCGACGGTGACGGCGACCAGGAGCACCGCCGCCGTCGGCAGCGCCACGTCGGAGCTGATCAGCCCCTCGCCGGTGACCTTCTCGGCGAGGGCGAGCGACCACTGCTGGACGCTCAGGGTGCGGGCGCCGGCGATCAGCGAGCCGAACAGGGCCTCCCAGACCAGGGCGTAGACCAGGCCGATCACCACGGCGTGCCGGCTGACGGTGCCGAGCAGCAGGAACAGGGCGCTGTAGGCGATCGAGGAGACCAGCGCGGCGACCATGTAGGCGACGGCGACCTGCTGTCCGTTGCCGTTCAGGATGAAGCCGGCGATCAGCGTGGGGACGGCCGAGAAAGCCATCGTCACGGCGATCGCGACGATCAGCTTGGTGGTGATGATCGTCGGCCGCTTCACCGGCTTGGACAGCAGGTAGACGATGGAGCCGTCGTCGATCTCCGGGCCGATCGCGCCCGTGCCGGCGATGACGCCGATCAGCGGCACCATCGTGGCGAGCGCGAAGCCGCCGAGGAGGTCGGCCGCGACCTGGTCGTCCGCGCCGTTGATGACCCGGACGGCGGTCGCGATGAGCAGGAGCAGGCCGGGCAGGAGGAACAGGATCGCCGCCCGGCGGCGGCCGAGGAGGGCCCGGTAGGTGAGCCGGGCGACAGTGGGGTCGTACATATCGGTCAGGCTCCTTTCAGGCCGCGACGAGATACGAGAAGACGGATTCGAGCGACTCGTCGGAGGGCGAGACCGTCAGCAGCCGGATCCCCCGCGCGCGGGCGACCTGCGGCAGCAGTTCGGTGAACCGCCCGAAGTCCACGGCCTGGATCCGCAGCCCGCCGTCCACCGCGTCGACCTCGATGCCGGCCGTCGACGGGTCGGCGATCAGCGCGGCGGCGAGCGCCCGGTCGTCGCTGGAGCGGACCAGGTAGCGGTGCGGCCGGTCGGTCATCAGGCGGCGGATCCGACGGAAGTCGCCGGAGGCGGCGTGCCGGCCGGCGACGATCACCTCGATGTGGGAGGCGAGCTGCTCGACCTCCTCCAGGATGTGCGAGGAGAACAGCACCGTGCGCCCGTCGGCGCCCATCCGCCGCAGCAGCTCCATCAGCTGCATCCGCTGGCGCGGGTCCATGCCGTTGAACGGCTCGTCGAGCAGCAGCACGGACGGCTCGTGGACGAGGGCCGAGGCCATCTTCACGCGCTGCCGCATGCCCTTGCTGTACGTGGCGATCTTCCGGTCCTGCGCGTACTCCATCTCCACGGTGGCCAGCGCCCGCTGCGCCTCCGCGTCGCCGAGGCCCTGGAGTTCGGCGTTGGCCACCACGAACTCGCGGCCGGTGAGGAAGTCGTACATCGCCTCCCGCTCGGGGACGACGCCGATGGAGCGGTAGACCGACTCGTTGCGCCAGACCGGGGCGCCGTCGAGGGTCACGCTGCCCGTGGAGGGGGCGAGGAAGCCGCCCATCATGTTGATGAGCGTGGACTTGCCGGCGCCGTTGGGGCCGAGCAGGCCGGTCACGCCGGGGCCGATCGACATGGTGACGTCGTTGACCGCGACGACGTTGCCGAACCAGCGCGAGACGTGGTCGATGTGCAGGGTACTCACAGTCCGACCTTTCGGTAGCGGCGCATCAGGATGCCGTAGCAGGCGGCGATGAGGCCGAGGACGACGAGCAGGTAGACCACGCCGGCTCCGGTCCCGACCGGCACCTCGCCGGGGAAGGAGGCGGGGGCGCCGAGGAACGCGTTCTGCAGGCCGATGACGAGGGTGAGCGGGGAGAAGAGGCCGAGCCAGGCGATGGCGTCGGTGTTCTCGGTGGCGTACGAGATGCCCTGGAGGGTGGAGACGGCGCCGTAGGTGATGGTGAGGACGGCGATCACGGCGGCGACGCCGAACCCGCGGCGCGGCGTGAGCGCGGCCATCACCAGGCCGATGCCGCCGAACAGCACCGACAGGAACGCGACGGAGACGAGCCCCTGGCCGAACATCTTCGCCTGCTCGGCGAAGTCCATCTTGGCCAGCATCGACCCGATCCACATGATCACCAGCGGGGTGGCGGTCAGCACGAAGAGCGCCGAGGCCATCGCGCCGTACTTGGCGAGCACGTAGTCGACCCGCTCGATGGGCCGCGAGAAGTACAGCGGCACGGTGCGGAACCGAAGGTCGCGCGAGACCGACTGGGGGGCCTGGGAGGCCAGGTAGACGGCGATGACGAGCTGCAGGTAGACCGCGTACTCGGTGTACTGCATGGGGAGCTTCTCGCTCTTCAGGTACACCGCGATGGACACGATGATCAGCGCGGGCGCGCACATCACGGCGAAGAGCAGCATCGGCAGCACCTTCGACTTGGCGCTGCGGCCCAGGCCGTACGCCCCCCGCAGGGACTGCGAGAAGAGCGAGCGGCGGGCGTAGGCGCGGCCGAGCCGGGGGCCGTCGTAGGACCGGTATCCGATGTTGTGGATCCGGGTGGTGTCGGGGGCGGCCTCGGGGGCGGGGGTGCTCATCGGGCCTTCACCTCCTCGTGCTGCGCGGCGGCCTCGGGACGGAAGACCTCGGCGATGTGGTGGCGGCGCTGCTCCATGCGGACCAGGCCGAGGCCGAGTTCGGCGACGGTGTCGCGCACCAGGTCGTACGTCTCCTCGCCGGGCGCCTCCAGCAGCAGGACGTGGCCGGCGCCGGGCAGGCCCTCCTCGACGCCCTCGTGGAGGTGGACGCCGGCCGCGGCGAGGGCGGCGCGCAGCGCGCCGGTGCCGTCGGGGTGGGCGTCGGAGTCGGTGACCTCGACCGCCAGGGTCGTGGTGGTGCGGGTGAAGTCGCTGGTGGAGCTGGACCGCAGCAGCTTTCCGCCGTCGATGACGACGACGTGGTCGCAGGTCCGCTCCAGCTCGCCAAGGAGGTGCGAGGTGACGAGCACGGAGATGCCGAAGTCGGTCCAGACGCGGCGGATGAGGCCGAGCATCTCGTCCCGGCCGACCGGGTCGAGGCCGTTGGTCGGCTCGTCGAGGAGGACCAGCTTGGGGTCGTGGACCAGGGCCTGGGCCAGCTTCACGCGCTGCTTCATGCCGGTCGAGTAGCCGCCGATGGGGCGGTAGCGCTCCTCGTACAGGCCGACGTGACGCAGCGTGTCGGCGGTCCGCTCGCGGGCGGCGGTCGGCGGCAGCCCCGACATCCTCGCCATGTGGACGACGAACTCGGTGGCCGAGACGTCCGGCGGCAGGCAGTCGTGCTCGGGCATGTACCCGACGCGCTCGCGGATCTCCGGCCCGTGCGTCGAGACGTCGAGGCCCAGGACCTCGGCGCGGCCCTCCGTGGCGGGGGAGAGGCCGAGCAGGATCTTGATCATCGTGGACTTGCCGGCTCCGTTGGCACCCACCAGTCCGGTCACACCGGGCCCGATGTCCAGGGAGAGCCGGTCGAGAGCGGTCACCCGGGGGAACCGCTTGCTGAGGCTTTCGGTGGCGATCACAGTCACGGTTCGACGGTAGTGGCGGATGCCACAGCGGTCGTCAGCCCTACGGATCGAACCCTCTCCGACTTCCGGCGTACGAACCCGGAGGGGGCGAACGACGAAAGTCGTCGCGGCGGTCGGCGGGGCGGTCGGCAGGGCTACCGGCCGGGCGATCGGCGGGCCGATCGGCGGGGCGGGTTTTCCACAGGTCTCCCGCACACCTCTTGACGTAGCCGCCGGGCATTGTCACATTCATCGGTGTCAAATTACGAACGCGTAGCGCAATCGGATGCTCACGGCGGACGGGCGGGTGGCATGACCTCAGCAGTGGCAAGCGAACTGACCGCGGAACTGCGGGGGTTCAGGGAAGTGCAGCAGCTCTCCTACGCCTGCGCGGAAGCGGTCGCGGCGCAGCTCAAGCCGGGCGTGACCGAGCGCGAGGCGGCCCGGATGCAGCGCGAGTGGCTGTACGAGCGGGGGGTGAAGGACTGGTTCCACCGGCCGTTCGCCTGGTTCGGCGACCGCACCGCCTTCGCCGGCTTCAGGATCCCGCTCCAGTTCTTCCCCACCGACCGGCGCCTGGAGGCGGGGATGCCGTTCATCCTCGACATGGCGCCCGTGTACAAGGGGTTCACGGCGGACGTCGGCTACAGCGGCTGCCTCGGGCTCAACCCGCTGCACGACAAGCTCCTCGCCGATCTGCGCGCGCACCGGGAGCTGATCCTCCGCGAGGTGCGCGAGCGGCGCAGCCTGCGCGAGATATACGAGGACGTGGACCGGCTCATGGTCCGCCAGGGGTACGCGAACCGGCACCGCGCCTATCCCTTCGGCGTCATCGCCCACAAGATCGACCGGGTCCGGGAGCGGCGGTTCGCGCCGACGCTCTTCGGCTTCGGCACCCAGTCCCTCAAGGGCCTGCTGAGCGACGCCGTGCACGGCCACCGGGACGGCTGGTCGCCGCTCTGGTCCCCGTACAAGTTCTCCGACCACCCGCCCGCTCCGGGCCTCTGGGCGGTCGAGCCGCACCTCGGATTCCGGGGGACGGGCGCGAAGTTCGAGGAGATCCTGGTCGTCACCGACTCCAAGGACCCCGAACAGAGCGCGTTCTGGCTGGACGACGACCTGCCGCACGTGCGGCGGTGGAACGAAGGAGCGGTGTGATGGCGGGCGCGGGACTGACGGGGGCGCGGGAGCGCCGGGTCCGGACGGGCGGCATCGAGCTGTGCGTCGCCGAGCTGGGCGACGCCGACCGGCCGACGGTGGTGCTCGTCCACGGCTATCCGGACTCGAAGGAGGTCTGGTCGGAGGTCGCGGTGCGGCTCGCGGAGGACTTCCACGTCGTGCTGTACGACGTGCGGGGCCACGGGCGCTCGACCGCGCCGGCGCCGCTGCGGGGCGGTTTCACCCTGGAGAAGCTGACCGACGACTTCCTGGCCGTCGCGGACGCGGTCAGCCCGGACCGGCCGGTCCACCTCGTGGGGCACGACTGGGGTTCGGTGCAGGCGTGGGAGTTCGCGACCGTGCGGCGCACCGAGGGCCGGATCGCCTCCTTCACCTCGATGTCCGGCCCCTCGCTCGACCACTTCGGGCACTGGATCAAGAGCCGCATGACCCGCCCCACCCCGCGCCGGGTCGGGCAGCTCCTCGGGCAGGGCGCCAAGTCCTGGTACGTCTATCTGCTGCACACCCCGGTCCTGCCGGAGCTGGCCTGGCGCGGGCCGCTCGGCAAGCGCTGGCCGAAGCTCCTGGAGCGGCTGGAGAAGGTCCCGGCCGGCGACTACCCGACCGCCTCGCTGCCCGCTGACGCGGCCCACGGCGCCTGGCTGTACCGGGACAACGTCCGGGCCCGCCTCTCCCGGCCGCGACCCGACGCGTACGCGCACGTGCCCGTGCAGCTGATCACCCCGACCGGGGACGCGTTCCTCTCCGAGCGGCTCTACGACGACCTGGCCGCCTGGGTGCCGGAGCTGACCCGGCGCACCCTGCCGGCGAAGCACTGGGTGCCGCGCACCCGCCCCGATCAACTGGCCGCCTGGATCGGTGACTTCGTCCGCACCCACGAGGACCCGGCGGCGCGGGCGCCGCGGTCGGTGGCGGAGACGACGGCGAGGAGCGGGGTGCGGCCGGAGTACGCGGAGCGGTTCGGCGGGCAGCTGGTGCTGGTCACCGGTGCCGCAGGCGGCATCGGACGCGCCACCGCCTTCGCCTTCGCGGAGGCGGGCGCCCGGGTCGTCGCGGTGGACCGGGACGGCGAGGGCGCGGCCCGGACGGCGGAGATGGCGCGGCTGATCGGCGCCCCGGACGCCTGGGGCGAGACGGTGGACGTCTCCGACGAGCAGGCGATGGAGAAGCTGGCCGCCAAGGTGGCCGCCGACTACGGGATCGTCGACGTCCTGGTCAACAACGCGGGGATCGGGCTCACCGGCTCCTTCTTCGAGACCACCAGCGAGGAGTGGCAGCGGGTCCTGGACGTCAACCTGTGGGGCGTCATCCACGGCTGCCGGATATTCGGGGCACAGATGGCGGCCCGCGGGCAGGGCGGCCACATCGTGAACACGGCTTCGGCGGCGGCCTTCCAGCCGTCGCGGGCGCTGCCCGCGTACAGCACCTCGAAGGCGGCGGTGCTGATGCTGAGCGAGTGCCTGCGGGCCGAACTGGCGGAGCGGTCCATCGGGGTGAGCGCGATCTGCCCGGGGATCGTCAACACCGGCATCACGTCCACCACCCGGTTCGCCGGGGTGTCGGACCCGGCGGAGGAGAAGCGCCGGCGGCGGAACGCCTCGCGGCTGTACGGGCTGCGGAACTACCCGCCGGAGAAGGTCGCGGACGCGGTCCTGGGGGCGGTGCTGCACAACCGCGCGGTCGTGCCGGTCACCCCGGAGGCGCGCGGCGCCCACGCCCTGGCCCGGCTCGCCCCGGGCGCCCTGCGCGCCCTGGCCCGCTGGCAGCCGCCGGCGTAGCGGGCACCGCGGGCCGTCCTGGTGCGGGCCCGGGATCCGGCCGGGGGTCCGCGGGGGCGGGCGGTCGTACGATCCCTGGCAGGAGGGGCCCCGTGCGGGGTGGAGCGATCGGCCGGTGGGAGCGGGTTTGTCCGAGCAGTCAGCAGTGCGACCGGAGTACCGGATCGAGGATCTCGCCCATCACAGCGGGGCCACGGTCCGGACCATCCGCGCCTACCAGGACCGCGGCCTGCTGCCCCGCCCGGAGCGCCGGGGCAGGTCCAACGTGTACGGGGACAGCCATCTGGCCCGGCTGCGCCAGATCGCCGACCTGCTGGACCGGGGCTACACGCTGGCCTCGATCAAGGAGCTGCTGGACGCCTGGGACACCGGCCGGGGGCTGGGCGGGGTCCTCGGCCTGGTGGCGGAGGTCCAGGGTCCGTGGACGGACGAGGAGGCCGCCCGGATCACCCGCGCGGAGCTCGACGCCCGCTTCGGCGGCACCCCGGACGAGGAGGCGGTGCGGGAGGCGGTCGAGCTCGGGGTGCTGGAGCCGATCCCGGGCCGGGACACCGAGGAGTACCTGGTGCCGAGCCCCCAGGAGCTGGCCGTGGCCGTGGAGTTGCACGCCGCCGGCGTGCCGCTGTCCGCAATCACCGGGCATCTGCGGGAGCTTCGGGACCAGGTCGAGCACATAGCGGGCCGTTTCCTGGAGTTCACCACCGAGCACGTCTTCGCGCGCTATCTGGAGCACCGGCCGCCGACGGACTCCGACGCGGCGGAGGCGGCGACCATGGTGCGGCGGCTCCGGCCGCTCGCCCAGCAGACCGTCGATGCGGAACTGGCCCGTGCCATGCGCATCCTGGCGACCCGTCACCTCCAGATCCATCTGTCACCGGAGGAACCGCCGGCCAGGGACGACGAGCAGCGTCCGGTGCACCTGCCGGTCGGCACGATACGAGCCGTACAGGCGCTGGTTGGCGCGGAGGGCGTCGCGGCGTTCGTGGCGGCGGCAGCGGAACGCGAGGTCAACAAAAGGACATTGGACGCATTGGCGGTAAATTCTCCCAAATCTCCCACAGTTCGCTAAAGCACTTGCTTCTTCAGGAGAGTTGTCCACAGAATCGCCAACTGGCCTGTGGATAACCCACGTTGCTTGTGGATCAAACCTGAAGGAGAAGAACGATGGACGAACGTCGCACGGTGAAGGTGTCGAAGTACCTGTCGAAGCACCTGCGGCACCAGCCCGAGCGCATCGGGCTGACGCTCGACGCACACGGCTGGACCGAGATCGACGCGCTGCTCGCGGCCACCGCCGCGCACGGCTTCCCGATCACCCGCGCCGAACTGGACCACGTGGTCGCCACCAACGACAAGAAACGGTTCGCCGTCGAGGGCACCCGGATCCGCGCCAGCCAGGGCCACACGATCAGCGTCGACCTGGACCTGCCGGCCGCCGAACCACCCCCGTACCTCTACCACGGTACGGTCGCCGACCGGCTCCCCGCGATCCGGGCGGAGGGGCTGCGGCCCATGGCCCGCCACGACGTCCACCTCTCCCCCGATCGCGAGACGGCCACCCGGGTGGGGGCGAGACGCGGCCGGCCCGTGGTGCTGAGCGTGGACGCCGGGGCGATGCACCGGGCCGGCCACGAGTTCCGGGTCAGCGCGAACGGGGTGTGGCTCACCAAAGCCGTACCCCCCGAGTTCATCCGCTTCCCGGGCTGAGGAACCGACGGCCCGAGCGCGGGGGCCTGAGGCATGATCGGATCATGGCTCTCCCGCACCTGCCCAGCACCCAGGCCGCCGTGACCGCCGTCCGCGCGCTCGCCGACGAGTTCCGCCTGGAGATGACGGTCAGCGACGACATCGGTGCGGACCAGACCTCCCGCCGTACCTCCGCCGGCGCGTTCGCCGTGTTCGACGAGGACGGCTCGCTGCCGCACGAGGCGTACATCGAGCTGGGCGGCTCGCCCAGCCTCACCGTGCAGCTCTACCCCGAGGACGACGCCAGGATCACCGTCGACGGCGTGGAGTTCGCGGACGTGCCGAGGGACGCCGTCCCCGGATTCGTCCGGGCGGTCCACACCGGCCTGGCGCACGTGAAGGGACGGTTCTTCCCGCCCGGACAGTGGCTCGTCGTCCCCGTGCCCGGCGGCGAGACGTACAAGGAACTCGTCCCGATGCTCACGCTCACCCCCTGGCTGAGCAGCCGGATCCGCTGACCTCAGGCCACCGCCCCCGCCCCTGGTAGCCGGCCGCTCAGCCCAGGCGGCCGAGGGCCTCCGTGGCGATGGCCTCGAACACGAACGGGTCGGACGCGAAGACCGAGTCCGCGATCGGCCAGTGGACGACGATCTCGGTGAAGCCGAGGTCGCGGTGGGTGCCGGCGAAGTCCACGAACCGCTCCACGGAGTCGAGGACGGAGTTCTTCTCCGGCGTGAAGCCGGTGAGCAGGATCTTGTCGAGCTCGTCCACGTCCCGGCCCAGGTCCGCGCACGCCTTGCCGAGCCGCTCGATCTGGCCGCGCAGGGCCTCGGCGGACTGCTCCGCCGTACCCGTCTCGTACAGCTTGGGGTCACCGGTCGTCACCCACGCCTGCCCGTGCCGGGCCGCGAGCCGCATGCCGCGCGGACCGGTCGCCGCGACCGCGAACGGGAGCCGGGGGCGCTGCACGCAGCCGGGGATGTTGCGGGCCTCGTCGGCCGCGTAGAACGTGCCGCGCTCCGTCACCGCGTCCTCGGTGAGCAGCCGGTCGAGCAGCGGGACGAACTCCGCGAGGCGGTCCGCCCGCTCCTTCGGCGTCCAGGGCTCCTGCCCGAGCGCGGTGGCGTCGAAGCCGTCGCCGCCGGCGCCGATGCCGAGGGTGATCCGGCCGCCCGAGACGTCGTCGAGCGTGATCAGCTCCTTCGCCAGCGTGACCGGGTGCCGGAAGTTGGGCGAGGTGACGAGGGTGCCCAGGCGCAGGCGGTCCGTGGCGGTCGCGGCGGCGGTCAGCGTCGGCAGGGCACCGAACCACGGGCCGTCGCGGAAGCTGCGCCAGGACAGGTGGTCGTAGGTGTACGCGGCGTGGAACCCGAGTTCCTCGGCGCGCCGCCACTTCGCCCGGCCCCCCTCCTGCCAGCGGTCGACGGGGAGGATCACGGTGCTCAGGCGCAGACTCATGCCCCGAGCGTACGTCGGAACCTCCCGCGCCTCCTCCCGCGCGGCAGCCGCTGCCACCCCACCGGTCCCCCGTTCCACCCCCGCCACACCCCGGGTCTCCCGCAGAAGCCCACGCACTCAAATGTGCGAGGTCCCGCACGCCCGTGCGCCCTTGTGCGGCACCATGGGGAGGTGACCTCTCCCCGCCCCTCTTCCCCGGCCCCCGCCCGCCCCGCCGTCCGGCTCATCGCCACCGACCTCGACGGCACCCTCCTGCGCGACGACAAGTCCGTCTCCGAGCGCACCGTCGCCGCCCTCGCCGCGGCCGAGCGCGCGGGGATCGAGGTCTTCTTCGTCACCGGCCGCCCGGCCCGCTGGATGGACGTCGTCAGCGACCACGTGCACGGCCACGGCCTCGCCATCTGCGCCAACGGCGCGGCCGTCGTCGACCTGCACGCGGGAGGCGCGTTCCTGGAGGTCCGTCCGCTGCCGCGGCCCGTCGCCCTCGACGTCGTACGCGCCCTGCGGGCCGCCGCCCCCGGCACCAGCTTCGCCGTCGAGCTGACCACGGGCATCCACTACGAACCGCAGTACCCGCCCTTCTTCCTCGACCCCGGCGCCTCCGTCGCCACCGCCGAGAAGCTGCTCTACGAGGAGGAGCCGGGCGCCGCCGCGCCGGTGCTCAAGCTGCTCGCCCAGCACCCGGAGCTCGACCCCGACGTCTTCCTCGCGACGGCCCGGGAGGCCGCCGGCGACCTGGCCGCCTTCACCCGCTCCAGCCCCACCGCCCTCATCGAAATCAGCGCCCTCGGGGTGTCGAAGGCGTCGACGCTCGCGCTCTGCTGCGCCGAGCGCGGCATCGCCGCGGACGAGGTCGCGGCCTTCGGCGACATGCCGAACGACATCGAGATGCTGAGCTGGGCCGGCCGCTCGTACGCGATGGGCAACGCCCACGCCGACGTGATCGCCGCCGCCTCGGGCCGTACCGTCGGCAACAACGAGGACGGCGTCGCCGTCGTCATCGAGCAGCTCGTCGCCGAAGCGCTCGCCGCCGACCCCGCCGCCCTGGCCGAGGAGGGCTGACGAAGCCCGAGCCCGTCCCCTCAGGGAACGAGCTAGAGCGGCGCCTCCCACACCACAGACGTCCCCCCGCCGTCCTCGGCGAGGCCCGGGCCGCACCAGCTCGCGCCGCCCAGGGACTCGGCCCGGCGGGCGAGGTTGCGCAGGCCGCTGCGCCGCCCGCCCTCCGGCAGGCCGACACCGTCGTCCGCGACCGTGAGCCGCACCCCCGGCGAACCGTCCGGCAGCGTCACGGTCGCGTCGACGACGACCTCGATCCGGCCCGCCCCGGCGTGCCGGAAGGCGTTGGACAGCGCCTCGCGCAGCGCCGCGATCAGGTTCTTCCCGGTCAGTTCGCCGACCGTGGCGTCGATCGCGCCGAGGAAGCGGTGCGCGGGCTTGAAGCCCAGCGGCACCGCCGCCATGTTGATCTCCCGCAGCACCCGCGTCCGCAGCCCCGACGGCGCCTCCGCCGGCCCCTGCTGGAGCGCGAAGATCGCCGTACGGATCTCCTGGATCGTCACGTCCAGCTCGTCCACGGCCTTGCCGACGCCGTCCTGGACGGCCGGCACGACCGCCTTCCGCTGGGCGCTCTCCAGCATCATCCCGGTGGCGAAGAGCCGCTGGATGACGAGGTCGTGCAGGTCGCGGGCGATCCGGTCGCGGTCCTCGAAGACCGCCAGCCGCTCGCGGTCGCGCTGCGCCTCGGCCATCATCAGCGCGAGCGCCGCCTGCGAGGCGAACTGGGTGGCGAGGGTCCGCTCGGCCTCCGTGAACGGCCGGGCGCCCCGGGCGCGCGGCATCGCGAGCGCGCCCAGCACCCGCCCGCCGCTCTGCAGCGGCAGCAGCATGCTCGGCCCGTACACCGTGTTCAGCCGGCTGAGCATGCGCGGATCGGTGGAGGCGTCCTGGACGAAGACCGCCTCGCCGTCCAGCAGCAGTTCCACGATCTCGCTCTCCGGCGGGATCACCACGCCGAGCGACTTGGTGGGCCGCGGCGAGGACACGGCGACGATCTCCAGGCCGCCCTCGTCGGCCGGGAGCAGCACGATCCCGGCGTCCGCGTCGGCGAGCCGCCGGGCCTGCTCCGCGACGACGGCGAGGGCGTCGTCGGCGTCGCCGCCGGAGAGCAGCGCGGTGGTGACGGCGACCGAGCCGTCGATCCACCGCTCGCGCTGGCGGGCGGCCTCGTAGAGGCGGGCGTTGCCGATGGCGATGCCGGCCTCGGTGGCGAGGACCCGGACCATGTGCTCGTCGTAGTCGTTGAACTCCTCGCCGCCGCTCTTCTCCGCGAGGTAGAGGTTGCCGAAGATCTCGCCCTGGACGCGGATGGGGACGCCGAGGAAGGTCCGCATCACGGGGTGGCCCGGCGGGAAGCCGGCCGACCGCGGGTCGGCGGAGAGGTCGGCCAGCCGGATGGTGCGCGGTTCGCGGATGAGGGCGCCGAGCAACCCGGCGTGCCCGTCGGGGCGGCGCCCGATGACGCGGGCCACGTCGTCGCCGACGCCGTACGTGACGAAGTCCGAGAGCCCCTTGCCCTCCTCGTCGACGACCCCGATGGCCGCGTAGCGGGCGCCGGCCAGCTCGGCCGCCGTCTCGCAGATCCGGTCGAGGGTGGTGTGCAGCTCCAGACCGGTGCCCACCGAACGCATCGCTTCGAGCAGCTGCGGCACCCGGGCGGTCAGCTCCGTGGAGAGCCCCTGGAGGCTGCGGGTGGCCTCGGTCGCGGCGACCAGGGGATCCGGGGAATCGGGCGTGGCGGGGGCGCTCATGGCCCCGAGCCTAGTTAGTCCTATTTGGAGAGAAAAGTCGGACGGTCGTCTCCGGTCGCGGCGGTTCCTTCGAGGAGGAGGTCGGCGGCCCGTTCCTGCTCCAGCATCCGCCGCAGCGGCCCGTCCGCGGCGGCGAGCTCGGCGTACGGTCCGCGCTGCACGGTCCGGCCGCCGTCCAGGACCACCACCTCGTCGACCGCGTCGAGTCCGCGCAGCCGGTGGGTGATGAGGACGGTGGTGCGCCCCTCGGTGGCGCGCAGCAGGTCGTCCGTCAGGGCGTCGGCGGTGGCCAGGTCCAGGTGCTCGGCCGGCTCGTCGAGGACGAGGACCGGGAAGTCGGCGAGGAGCGCGCGGGCCAGCGCGAGCCGCTGCCGCTGCCCGCCGGAGAGCTTCGAGCCGTGTTCGCCCACGAGGGTGTCGAGCCCGTCCGGCAGGCCGTCCACCCAGTCGAGGAGCCGGGCCCGGCGCAGCGCCTCCCGCAGCTGCTCGTCGCTCGCGTCGGTCCGCGCCAGCCGCAGGTTCTCCCGCAGGGAGCTGTCGAAGAGGTGCGCGTCCTGCGCGCACAGCCCGACGAGGCGGCGTACGTCGTCGCCGTCGAGCTCCCGGGCGGGCACCCCGCCGATCCGGTACGTTCCCGCCTCCACGTCCAGGAACCGCAGCAGCACCTGGGCGAGCGTGGTCTTGCCCGAGCCGGAGGCGCCGACGACGGCGACCCGCCGCCCGGCCTCCAGGGTGAGCGCGAAGCCGTCGAGCGCGGGCCGGTCCTGCCCGGCGTACCGGGCCCCGATCCCGGCGAGTTCCAGCGGGAACGGCCCGGCCGGGGGAGCGGCGGGCACGGCCGGCTCGTGTACGGGGACGGGCGCGTCCAGCACCTCGAAGACCCGCTCGGCGCTGTGCCGGACCCGCTGCCGGTACTGGACGGCCAGGGGCAGACCGGTCACGGCCTCGAACGCGGCGAGCGGGGTGAGGACGACGACCGCGAGGGCGACCCCGTCGAGCCGCCCGTCCCGCACCGCCTGCACGCCGACGACGGCGGCGGCGACCACGGTCAGGCCGCACACCAGGGCGGAGAGCCCGGCACCGACCGCGGTCGCCGCGGACTGCCGGGAGGCGATCCCGGTGAGGACGCGGTCGGCGGCCCGGGCCCGGTCGAGCCGGTCCCGCAGCGCCCCGGCCACGGTCAGCTCCGCGCAGCCGCGCAGCGGATCGGCGACGGCGGTCGCGAGCATCCCGCGCGCCGGGGCCAGCCGCCGCTCGGCCCGGCGGGCCAGCGCGGCGCCCAGCGGCGGCACGAGCACACCCGCGACGAGCAGGCCGGCCGCGAGCACGGCGCCCGCCTCGGGCAGCAGCCAGGCGGTGAAGCCGACCGAGCCGAGCCCGACGACGAGCGCGGCACCGGCCGGGAGCAGCCAGCGCAGCCAGTAGTCCTGGAGGGCGTCGACGTCGTGGACGAGCCGGGCGAGCAGGTCGCCGCGGCGGGTGCGGCGCAGTCCGGCGGGGGCGATCCGCTCCAGCCGGGTGTAGACCGAGACGCGGAGTTCGGCGAGCATCCGCAGCACGGCGTCGTGCGAGACCAGCCGCTCGGCGTACCGGAAGACGGCGCGGCCGATGCCGAAGGCGCGGGTGGCGGTGACGGCGACCATCAGGTGCAGGACGGGCGGCTGTTCGGAGGCCCGCGAGATGAGCCATCCGGAGACGGCCATGAGTCCCACGGCGGAGCCGAGCGCCAGGCTGCCGAGCAGCAGCGCGAGCCCCATCCGCCCCCTGAGCTCCCCGGCCATCGCCCGGACCCGCCCGAACACCCCGCGCCCGGAGGCCGGTACGGGCTCCGCTCCCACGACGCGCGTGTCCACCGGAGGCGCGGCGGGCACGGGCCGGGACGCCGCCGGGCCCGCTTCCCGGCGTACGGCGGCGGCCCCCGCCCGGCCCGGCTCCGGAGCCTCGATCGTCACGACCCGGTCCGCCACGGCGAGCAGGGCCGGCCGGTGCACGACCAGCAGCACGGTCCGCCCCGCGGCGAGCCGCCGCACCGCGTCGACGATCCCCGCCTCGGTCTCGCCGTCCAGCGCCGCCGTCGGCTCGTCGAGCAGCAGCAGCGGCCGGTCGGCGAGGAAGGCCCGGGCTAGCGCGAGCCGCTGCCGCTGTCCGGCCGAGAGACCGGCGCCGTCCTCGCCGAGCACGGTCCCGGCGCCCTCGGGCAGGCCGTCCACGAAGGAGTCGGCGCCGGCGTCCCGCAGCGCCCGCCGCACCTCCTCGTCCCCGGCGTCCGGCCGGGCGAGCCGCACGTTCTCCGCGATCGTCCCGGCGAAGAGGTACGGCCGCTGCGGCACCCACGCGATCCGCGACCGCCAGGCGTCGAGGTCCAGCTCCGCCAGGTCGACGCCCCCGATCCGTACGGTCCCGCCCTCCTCCGGCTCCGTGAAGCCGAGGACGACGTCGAGCAGGGTGGACTTCCCGATGCCGCTCGGCCCGACGAGCGCCACCGTCTCCCCCGGCTCGACGGTCAGGCTCGCCCCGGCGAGCGAGGGTTCGGCGCGCCCCGGGTGGCGTACCGTCACCCGGTCCAGCTCCAGCCGCGGCTCGGCCGGCACCGCCCGCGTGCCGCCGCTCCGCACCGGGGTCTCCAGGACATCGAAGATCTCCTCGGCCGCCGCCAGTCCCTCCGCCGCCGCGTGGAACTGGGCGCCGACCTGGCGCAGCGGCAGATACGCCTCGGGTGCGAGGACCAGGATGACGAGGCCGGTGTAGAGGTCGAGGGTGCCGTGGACGAGCCGCATGCCGATGGTGACGGCGACGAGCGCCACCGACAGGGTGGAGAGGAGTTCCAGGGCGAAGGACGACAGGAAGGCGATCCGGAGGGTGCGCATGGTCGCCCGCCGGTAGTCGGCGGTGATGGCGCGGATCGAGGCGGCCTGGGCCTTGGCCCGGCCGAAGACCTTGAGGGTGGGCAGTCCGGCGACGACGTCGAGGAAGTGGCCGGAGAGCCGGGAGAGCAGCTTCCACTGCCGGTCCATCCGGGCCTGGGTGTACCAGCCGATCAGGATCATGAAGACCGGGATGAGCGGCAGGGTGACGACGATGATCGCGGCCGATACCCAGTCCTCGGTGACGATCCGGGCGAGGACCGCGAGCGGGACGACGACCGCCAGGCCGAGCTGGGGCAGGTAGCGGGCGAAGTAGTCGTCGAGCGCGTCGACGCCCCGGGTGGCGAGGGCGATGAGCGAGCCGGTGCGCTGTCCGCCGAGCCAGCCGGGCCCGAGGGCGGTGGCCCGCTCCAGGAGCCGGCCGCGGAGTTCGGACTTGACCGCCGCGCTCGCCCGGTGGGCGGCGCGCTCGGTCAGCCAGGAGACGAGCCCGCGCGCCAGCGCGACGCCGGCGAGCAGCAGCAGGGGAGTGGTGAGGTCCCGGACCGCGAGGCCCCGCTGGAAGGCGCCCACCACGATCTCGGCGATGAGCATCGCCTGGGCGATCACCAGCGCCGCCCCGACCAGGCCGAGGACGACGACCGCGACGAGGAAGTAGCGGGTCGCCCGGGCGTACCGGAGGAGTCGCGGGTCGATCGGTTTCACGTGCAACATGCCCCTCTGCATGAGCGCCCGGGCCCTCGCGGACCCGGGCGACGACGGCACTGGCAGGCGCCGGCGGGTGCCCTAGTGGGCGTCGGCGATGTGCTGGGTTCCGATCCGCTTGCGGAAGACCCAGTAGGTCCAGCCCTGGTACAGCAGCACCAGCGGCGTGGCGACGGCCGCGCACCAGGTCATGATCTTGAGCGTGTACGGGCTCGACGACGCGTTCGTCACCGTCAGGCTCCACGCGGGGTCGAGCGAGGACGGCATGACGTTCGGGAAGAGCGCCAGGAACAGCATGGCGACCGCGGCGGCGATCGTCACCCCGGAGAGCGCGAACGACCAGCCCTCGCGTCCCGCCTTGATGGCCCCGATGGCGCCGACCAGCGCGACCGCGGCGACCAGCATCGCGGCGAGGCTCCAGGCGTCGCCCTTGTCGGCCTGGGTCCAGAGGAGGAAGGCGACCGCGAGCACCGCCGTGACCAGGCCCAGCTTCAGGGCGAGCGCCCGGGCCCTGACCCGGATGTCACCGACCGTCTTCAGGGCCACGAAGACCGTGCCGTGGAAGGTGAAGAGGGTGAGCGTGACCAGTCCGCCGAGGAGCGCGTACAGGTTGAGCAGGTCCCAGAACCCGCCGACGTACTCCATGTTCCCGTCGATCTTCACGCCCCGGACGATGTTGCCGAAGGCCACGCCCCACAGGATCGCGGGGATGAGCGAGGTCCAGAAGATCGCCTGCTCCCAGTTGCGCTGCCAGTTCTCCTCGGGCCGCTTCGCGCGGTACTCGAAGGCGACGCCGCGGACGATGAGGCAGACCAGGATGATCAGCAGGGGCAGGTAGAAGCCGGAGAAGAGGGTCGCGTACCACTCGGGGAAGGCGGCGAAGGTCGCGCCGCCGGCGGTCAGCAGCCACACCTCGTTGCCGTCCCAGACGGGTCCGATGGTGTTGATGAGGACCCGCTTCTCGGGCCGGTTCCGGGCGAGCAGCTTGGTGAGGACGCCGACCCCGAAGTCGAAGCCCTCCAGGAAGAAGTAGCCGGTCCAGAGGACGGCGATGAGTACGAACCAGACGTCGTGGAGTTCCATGCCTCGATCTCCTGAGCCTCAGTACGAGAAGGCCATGGGCCGGTCGGGGTCACGGGTGTCCCCGCCGATCTTGGTGGGCGGGTTGAGGTCGTTCTCGGTGAGTTCCGGCGGGCCGGCCTTCACGTACTTCACGAGGAGCTTGACCTCGATGACGGCGAGGATCGCGTACAGGCTGGTGAAGGCGATCATCGAGGTGAGCACCTCGGCCTGCGAGACGCCGGGGGAGACGGCCGCGCTGGTGCGCATCACGCCGTAGACGACCCAGGGCTGCCGGCCCATCTCGGTGAAGATCCAGCCCCACGAGTTGGCGATCAGCGGGAAGAGCATGGTCCAGAGGGCCACGATCCAGTACCACTTGCCGATCCTGGGGCTGAGCGCCTTGTTCTTGAAGAGGACGAGGTTCGGCACCTCGTCCTCACCGGTCCTCAGGCCGGGGGAGAGCAGGAACTTCTTGCGGGTCAGCCAGAGGCCGATGACGCCGAGGGTGAGCGACGCCATGCCGAAGCCGATCATCCAGCGGAAGCCCCAGTAGGCGACGGGGATGTTGGGCCGGTAGTCGCCGGGGCCGTACTTCTCCTGCTCGGCCTTGTTGATGTCGTTGATGCCGGGGACGTACGAGTCGAAGTCGCCGTTGGCGAGGTACGACAGTATGCCGGGGACCTCGATGGCGACCTTGTTGTGGCCCTTCTCGACGTCGCCGTACGCGAAGATCGAGAAGGGGGCGGGCGCCTCGCCGTCCCACAGCGCCTCGGCGGCGGCCATCTTCATCGGCTGCTGCTTGAACATGACCTTGCCGAGCACGTCACCGCTGATGGCGGTGCCCAGGCCGGCGATGATCAGGGTGATCAGGCCGAGCCGCAGCGAGGTCCGCATCACCGGGACGTGCCGCTTGCGCGCCAGGTGGAAGGCGGAGATGCCGACCATGAAGGCGCCGCCGACGAGGAAGGCGGCCGTCATGGTGTGGAAGAACTGGGTGAGGGCGGTGTTCTGGGTGAGCACCGCCCAGAAGTCGGTGAGCTCCGCGCGGGCGCCCTGGCCCCGGTCCTCGTTGATCCGGTAGCCGACGGGGTGCTGCATCCAGGAGTTGGCGGCCAGGATGAAGTACGCGGAGAGGATGGTGCCGATCGACACCATCCAGATGCAGGCGAGGTGGATCTTCTTCGGCAGCTTGTCCCAGCCGAAGATCCACAGGCCGATGAAGGTCGACTCGAAGAAGAACGCGATGAGCGCTTCGAAGGCGAGCGGGGCGCCGAAGATGTCACCGACGAAGCGGGAGTAGTCCGACCAGTTCATGCCGAACTGGAACTCCTGGACGATGCCGGTGACGACGCCCATCGCGATGTTGATGAGGAAGAGCTTTCCCCAGAACTTCGTCGCCCTGAGGTACTTCTCCTTCTCGGTCCGGACCCAGGCGGTCTGGAGACCGGCGGTGAGTGCGGCGAGGGAGATCGTCAGCGGGACGAAGAGAAAGTGGTAGACGGTGGTGATGCCGAACTGCCAGCGCGCCAGAGTCTCGGGCGCCAAAGCGAGGTCCACGTCGTCTTCTCCTTACATCGCCGTGGTCACATCGGCAGTCTGCCCCTTCAATCCCACCGATTACGGGACGAACAGGGACACGCTTGTGAACGCGTTCACATTCACAAGCATTATGACTCATACGAAATCCGTATTGCAGGGCGGGGGGCTGTACCGAAGGTCACACCTTCCCAAGACCTTCAACATATTGTTGAATCCGGGCCATGACCCTTCGGATACGCCTCACCTGGCCGGCCGGACACACCACGGCCACCCTCGACGAGACCCCCACGAGCACCGCGCTCCTGGGGGCCCTTCCGATCGTCTCCACCGCCCGCACCTGGGGCGAGGAGGTCTACTTCGACACCCCGGTCTCCGTCCCCCGCGAGGAGGGGGCGCGCCAGGTCGTCGATCCCGGCACGGTCGCCTTCTGGACCGACGGCGACGCCCTCGCCCTCCCCTACGGGCCGACCCCGATCTCCCGGGGCGAGGAGTGCCGGCTGGCGAGCCCCTGCAACCTGCTGGGCTCGCTCGACGGCGATCCGCGGATCCTGGCCACCGTCCGCGACGGCGACCCGATCCGCGTCGAACGCGCCTGACCCACGCAAGACGCCCTGACCGTGTGGTCAGGAGCCCTGACCCGTCAGGCGCCCCGGCCCGTCAGGCCCCCTGGCGGAAGCCCTCCGCCACCTTGAGGAACAGGTCGTTCGCCTCCGTCTCACCGATGGTGACGCGCACGCCCTCCCCCGCGAACGGCCGCACCACCACGCCGTGCCGCTCGCACTCCGCCGCGAAGTCCACGGTCCGCTCGCCGAGCCGCAGCCAGACGAAGTTCGCCTGCGCGTCCGGCACCGTCCAGCCCTGGGCCACAAGCCCGGCGCGGACCCGCTCGCGCTCGGCCACCAGCGCGCCGACCCGCCCGAGCAGCTCGTCCTCGGCCCGCAGCGAGGCCACCGCCGCGTCCTGCGCCAGCTGGCTCACTCCGAACGGCACCGCCGTCTTGCGCAGCGCCGCCGCCACCGGCTCGTGGGCGATCGCGAAGCCGACCCGCAGGCCCGCCAGGCCGTACGCCTTGGAGAAGGTGCGCAGCACCGCCACGTTCGGCCGGTCGCGGTAGAGCTCGACGCCGTCCGGGATGTCGGTGTCGCGGACGAACTCCTTGTACGCCTCGTCGATCACGACCAGGACGTCGGAGGGCACCCGGTCCAGGAAGCGCTCCAGCTCCTGCCGGCGGACCGCGGTGCCCGTCGGGTTGTTGGGGTTGCAGACGAAGATCAGCCGGGTCCGGTCGGTGACCGCCGCGGCCATCGCGTCGAGGTCGTGCGTCTCGTCCGCGGTCAGCGGCACCTGCACCGAGGTGGCCCCGCTGATCTGGGTGATGATCGGGTACGCCTCGAAGGAGCGCCAGGCGTAGATCACCTCGTCACCCGGGCCCGAGGTCGCCTGGAGCAGCGACTGGGCGACGCCGACCGAGCCGGTGCCGGTGGCGATGTGGGAGACCGGGACGCCGAAGCGGTCGGCCAGCTCCGCCGACAGCTCCGTGCAGGCCATGTCCGGGTAGCGGTTGAAGGACGCCGCGGCGGCCAGCGCGCTCTCCATCACGCCCGGCAGCGGCGGGTAGGGGTTCTCGTTCGAGGACAGCTTGAAGGCGACCGGGCCGCCCGCGGCGGCCGGCTTGCCCGGCTTGTAGGTGGGAACGCCGTCCAGCTCGGCGCGCAGCTTCGGGGTGGGCTTGCTCGTCCCGCTGGTCTCGCTCACAGGTGGCCTCCTCGACCGTCCGTACCGCCAATGCTCCTCACTTTATGAGGATTCCCGCTCGCTGCGAATGGGCTGTGGACAACAGCCCGGCAACGCTGTGGAAAACCCGCCCGGCGGTCCTCCCCGCCCGAAGGGGCGCGCGCATGGGTGGCGCGCGCCGGTGGCGAGCGCCGTGGCGCGCATCCCCCGTAGAGGTGAGTTGAGACCTCTTCGAGACCTCGCCCCCAGGCCAGGCCCATCCCACCGCAGGGCATCGACTCCTATGCAGAATCCCCCAACTACCTTGGAAGTAAGGGATTCTGACGTGTCATGACCTTGCAGAAACGTGCCTGTCAACGCCCGCATATGCGGCCGTCTCCCCCACCCCCCGTCGCCCTACTATCGGCTCGCCATGACAGCAGCAGGGAAGCACCAGGTGACCAGGGCACAGACCCGGGGAAGCCGACAGGGCCGGGCAGGGATCCGGGACGTGGCCGCCGCCGCCGGGGTCTCCATCACGACTGTCTCCGACGCGCTCAACGGCAAGGGCCGACTCCCGGACGCCACCCGCCGGCACGTCCGCGAGGTCGCCGACCGGCTGGGCTACCGCCCCTCCGCGGCGGCCCGCACGCTCCGCACCGGCAAGTCGGGACTCATCGGCCTGACCGTGACCACCTACGGGGATGAACCTTTCACCTTCACGGAGTTCGCCTACTTCGCGGAGATGGCCAGGGCCGCCACGTCGGCCGCGCTCGCCCGCGGCTACGCCCTCGTCATCCTCCCCGCGACCTCACGCCATGACGTCTGGTCGAACGTCGCCCTCGACGGCACCGTCGTCATCGACCCCTCCGACCACGACCCCGTCGTCACCGAGCTCGTCCGCCAGGGCCTCCCCGTCGTCTCCGACGGACGCCCCGCCGGCACGCTCCCGGTGACCGCCTGGGTCGACAACGACCACGAGGCCGCCGTCCTCGACCTCCTCGACCACCTCGCCGACGCCGGCGCCCGCCGCATCGGCCTCCTCACCGGCACCACCACCGACACCTACACCCGCCTCTCCACCACCGCCTACCTCAACTGGTGCGAGCGGGTCGGACAGGACCCCGTCTACGAGGCATACCCGGCGCACGATCCGTGCGCGGGCGCCGTCGCGGCCGACCGGCTGCTCGCCCGCCCGGACCGGCCCGACGCCGTCTACGGCCTCTTCGACCCCAACGGCACCGACCTCCTCGCAGCCGCCCGCCGCTACGGCCTGCGCGTCCCCGACGACCTGCTCATCGTGTGCTGCAGCGAGTCCACCGTGTACGCCACCACCGAACCGCCCGTCACCACGCTCTCGCTCAAACCGCGCCGCATCGGCACCGCCGTCGTCCAGCTCCTCATCGACGCCATCGAGGGGATCGAGAGCGACGGTCCGGTCGAGCAGGTGATACCGACCGAACTCATCGTCCGCACCTCCTCCCAGCGCCGCTCGCCGCGGACGACGGTCAGCCCGCCGCGCTCGCCCGCGAAGGACTGACGGCACCCCGCCGGACTCCGGCCGCGCCGAAAGAGCGGCCGGACGCACGACAGCACGCCAGCGACCACGTACGCCCTGGAAACAGAACGAGTGAGCCGTCGTCCCGCCCCCTGCCCGTGGGCGGAGACGCCGAAACCGGCCACCCCGCCGGACCCGACCCTGGACTGGACCTTCTCAATTCGGGCGAAACAACCGGTGAACCCGGAGCGAACCCGGATTCACCACCCCTGGTGCGTCACACAGGCGGACCCTCATTCCTATGATGGGCGCACGACACCGCGGACCACCCCGACCAGGCCGGTCCGCGATGTGCAGGGCATCGCGACGGTGGTGGAGGGGTCGATGACTCAGGGGGCCGGGCAGGATCCCGTGGAGCGCACGGCGACATTGCGTGACTTCCGCGTACCCCCGTACGCCCGCGTGCCGGTCCAGGGCCACGCGGCCGAGCCGCCCGCCGCGCCCGCCGCCGCCGCGCCCGCGGACCCGACCCTCCACCTGGGCACCCGCCCGGCGACGTTCCCGGAACCGGCCGGCTTCCCCGCCCCGGCCACCCGCCAGACAGCCCCCCCGACGCACCCGGAACCCGTCGCGCACCCGGAACCGCCCCCGTACGCCGACCCGCGCCCGCGCCCCGAACCCACCGCGTACCCCGAGCCGCCGGCGCGCCCCGAGCCCTCCGGGTACGCCGGCCCCGCTCCGGCGCCGTACGGGAAGTCCGGCGTCACCGTGACCGCGGTGCACCCCGGCGACGGCTACCCCGACGCGTTCCCGGACGGCTACACCCCCACCGAGCGCGACCTCCCGGTCATCCAGCGCGGCGACACCGTCCAGGTCCCCGTCGCCCCGGCCGCCGCACCGGCGCCCGCGCCCGCCGGGGACGGCCCCGGTCCGCTGTACGTCGTCGGCGACGTCCACGGCTACCTGGACGAACTCGTCGACGCCTTGCGCGCCCAGGGCCTCGTCGACGAGAACGGCGGCTGGGCCGCGGGCAACGCCCGGCTGTGGTTCCTCGGCGACTTCACCGACCGCGGTCCCGACGGCATCGGCGTCATCGACCTCGTCATGCGGCTCTCCGCCGAGGCCGCCGCCGCCGGCGGCTACTGCAAGGCCCTCATGGGCAACCACGAACTGCTCCTCATCGGCGCCAAGCGCTTCGGCGACACCCCGGTCAACTCCGGGGCGGGCACCGCCACCTTCCAGGCCGCCTGGCTGCTCAACGGCGGGCAGAAGCACGACATGGACCGCCTCCAGGACGTGCACCTCCAGTGGATGTCCCGGCTCGACGCCGTCGTCCGCGAGGACGACCACCTGCTGCTGCACTCGGACACCACCGCGTACCTCGACTACGGCCAGACCATCGAGGACGTCAACGACACCGTCCACGAGATCCTGCGGCGCAACGACGCCGACGAGGTCTGGGACCTCTTCCGGAAGTTCACCAAGCGCTTCGCCTTCCGCGACGAGGCCGGCCCCCAGGCCGTCCAGGAGCTGCTCGGCACCTACGGCGGCTCGCGCGTCGTGCACGGCCACAGTCCCATCCCGTACCTCCTCGGCCAGGTCGGCACGGAGGACGGCGAGGAGGAGTCCCGCCCGGCCGTCGACGGCCCGCACGTCTACGCCGACGGGCTGGCCATCGCCATGGACGGCGGCGTCACCATGGCCGGAAAGCTGCTGGTGGTCCAACTCCCCCTGGGGGACTGACCCTCACCCCCCGCATCCGCGGCAGGCGATTTCCGGAAACCCCCTGTCAGCGCGCCCGGTCACGGCCCTACCATCGGTCTCCCCAGGTAGGCAGGCTCTCCTCCGCTTCCGCCCGGACCGCCCGTGCGCCACGGCCGGTCCCGGCCCACCGCGCATCGGGGGATGCACATGAACGTGGCTCCGCACCTGCTGACCGAGGACCGCGCCGAGTACGAGCGCGTCCTCGACGACGCACTGCGCACCGCACCGGAACGGCCGGAACTCGCCGGAACCGGCACCCGGCTGACGGCCGCCCAGCTGCGCGCCATGGCCCTGAACGCGACAGCGCTGATCACCACGGCCGCGGCGAGCGAGTACGAGCACTTCGTGAAGGTCCGCGAGCAGCACCGCGCCGCGTCCAACCGCCCCCGGCCCGCCGCGCCCGACGAGTCCCCGGGCGCCGTCGCCGTCCTCACCGTCCTCGTCCCCGTCCTCGCCGGCACGGCCGCCGCGATCTTCCTGCTGGTCGGCGCCGCCGTCCGGCTGCTCGCCCCGACAGCCGCCCTCGGCACCACCCTGCTCACCGCCGGCCTGGTCTTCGGCGCCCTCGCCGCCGCCGGCCTCCTCGGCGCGGGCGCCGGCCTGCTCCGCACCGCCCTCCGCAACAGCCCCGCCGACACCGGCGCCCCCGACGACGAACTCACCCGCGCCCGCGCCGCCTGGCGCCACGCCCTCCTGGAACGCGGCGTCATCCCCTTCCTCCACGCCGCCCTCACGGCCACCGACCCCGACCCCGACCACTGACGACGGGCGGGTCCCGAACCCGTGGAGGCTCGGAACCCGCCCGTTGTCTCCCGTTTCCGGGGTCAGTCCGCCAGCGGCAGGTAGACCCGGTTGCCCGAGGCCGCGAACTCGGCGGACTTCTCGGCCATGCCGGCCTCGATCTCGTCCGCCTTCAGATCACCGCCGTGCTCCCGGCGGATGTCCTGCGAGATCTTCATCGAGCAGAACTTCGGGCCGCACATCGAGCAGAAGTGGGCCGTCTTCGCGGGCTCCGCCGGCAGCGTCTCGTCGTGGAACTCGCGGGCGGTGTCCGGGTCGAGGGCCAGGTTGAACTGGTCCTCCCAGCGGAACTCGAAGCGCGCGTCGGAGAGCGCGTCGTCCCACTCCTGCGCGCCCGGGTGGCCCTTCGCCAGGTCCGCCGCGTGCGCCGCGATCTTGTACGTGATGACACCGGTCTTCACGTCGTCGCGGTTCGGCAGGCCCAGGTGCTCCTTGGGCGTGACGTAGCAGAGCATCGCCGTGCCCCACCAGGCGATCATCGCGGCGCCGATGCCGGAGGTGATGTGGTCGTACGCGGGCGCGACGTCCGTGGTCAGCGGGCCGAGCGTGTAGAACGGCGCCTCCTCGCAGATCTCCTGCTGGAGGTCGATGTTCTCCTTGATCTTGTGCATCGGGACGTGGCCCGGGCCCTCGATCATCGTCTGCACGTGGTGGCGCTTGGCGATCGTGTTCAGCTCGCCGAGCGTGCGCAGCTCCGCGAACTGGGCGTCGTCGTTGGCGTCCGCTATCGAGCCGGGGCGCAGCCCGTCACCGAGCGAGTAGGTGACGTCGTACGCCGCCAGGATCTCGCAGAGCTCCTCGAAGTGCGTGTAGAGGAAGTTCTCCTTGTGGTGCGCGAGACACCAGGCCGCCATGATCGAGCCGCCGCGCGAGACGATGCCGGTCTTGCGGCGCGCGGTGAGCGGCACGTACGGCAGGAGCACGCCGGCGTGCACGGTCATGTAGTCCACGCCCTGCTCGGCCTGCTCGATGACCGTGTCCTTGTAGATCTCCCAGGTCAGCTCCTCGGCCTTGCCGTCGACCTTCTCCAGGGCCTGGTAGAGCGGCACGGTGCCGATCGGCACGGGGGAGTTGCGCAGCACCCACTCGCGGGTGGTGTGGATGTTGCGGCCGGTGGACAGGTCCATGACCGTGTCGGCGCCCCAGCGGGTCGCCCACGTCATCTTCTCCACCTCCTCCTCGATGGAGGAGGTGACGGCGGAGTTGCCGATGTTGGCGTTGACCTTCACCAGGAACCGCTTGCCGATGATCATCGGCTCGATCTCCGGGTGGTTGACGTTGGCCGGCAGCACCGCGCGCCCGGCCGCGATCTCCTCGCGGACGACCTCCGGGGAGACGTTCTCCCGGATCGCCACGTACTCCATCTCCGGGGTGATCTCGCCCCGGCGGGCGTACGCGAGCTGGGTCACGGCCTGCCCGGCGCGGCCCCGGCGGGGCAGCCGGGGGCGGCCGGGGAAGACCGCGTCGAGGTTCTTCAGCCCGCCGCCGCGCGGCGAGGTGTGCTTGATGCCGTCGTCCTCGGGGCGGACGGGGCGGCCCGCGTACTCCTCGGTGTCGCCGCGCGCGATGATCCAGTTCTCGCGCAGCGGGGGCAGTCCCCGGCGGACGTCGGTGTCGACCGCCGGGTCGGTGTACGGACCGGACGTGTCGTACAGCGTCACGTCCTTGCCGTTGGTGAGGTGCACCTGGCGGACCGGCACCCGGATGTCGGGGCGGGAGCCCTCGACGTATCCCTTGTGCCAGCCCGGCTTGCGCTCGTCCTGGCTGGTGGCAGGCGTGCGTGCATCCTGAAGGGTCATGAGACCTGATCTCCCTACGCCGGCATTACCCGGTAACAGGTTCGGCGGTCGGCGCAGCCTCCTCCCGTACGTACGTCGTCAGTACGCGCGTACGGTGATCAGCGCCCTCTCAGCCCGGTGCTCCGAGCTCCCGCGTGTGCAAAGGTGCCACCACGCTAGCGTCCTCCCGGGCGTGCTGAACAGTGGGCCCCCGTCGTTCTTGCGATGATCGGTCGGTGACTTCCTCGCAGCAGTCCCCCGATCCGCACGGCCACGGCCACGGCCCCGAGCACGGACACGGGCCCGAGAACGGGCACGGGCACGGGCCTGGCCATGAGCACGGTCACGGTGCCGGTCCCGGCCAGGGCGCCGGTCTCGGGCACGGCCACACGCACAGCCACGGCCCCGCCGCGCCCGTCTCCCGCCATCTGCGCAGAGTCATCGCGGCCGTGCTCATCCCGTTCGCCACCGCCGTGGTCGTCGGTCTCGTCGTGCTCTGGCCCGGGGGGACGCCCGCGCACGAGCGGACCGGCGTCGGCTTCGACCGGCAGACCGAACAGGGCAAGGTCGTGGCGGTCGAGCAGGTCGACTGCAAGGACGTGAACGCCGCACAGGTGCCGCCCACCGGCGACACCACCACCCCGCAGGGCCGCGAGGCGGTCAACGGGCAGCAGGGCCAGTGCGAGAAGGCGACGATCGAGGTCACGAGCGGTCCGGACCAGGGCCGTACGTTCACCGAGATCGTGCAGCCGGACGCCCCGCGCCAACTGGACGAGGGCCAGGGCGTGGTCGTCGCCTACGCCCCCGACGCCCCGAAGGACCTGCAGTACTCGGTGACCGACGTGAACCGCAAGGTGCCGATGGCGGTCCTCGCCGGCATCTTCGCGCTCGCGGTCGTGCTCGTCGGCCGGCTGCGCGGCGTGATGGCGCTGATCGCGCTCGCGGTGAGCTTCGTGGTGCTGACGCTCTTCATCCTGCCCGCGATCCTGGAGGGTTCGAACCCGCTGATCGTGGCGGTGGTCGGATCGAGCGCGATCATGCTGCTCGCGCTCTACTTGTGCCACGGGCTGTCGGCCCGTACGTCGGTCGCGGTGCTGGGCACGCTGATCTCGCTGCTGCTGATCGGACTGCTCGGGTCCTTCTTCATCGGCTGGGCCTCGCTGAGCGGCAACACCGACGACTACACCGGGCTCATCCACGGTCTCTACCCGGGGATCGACATGTCCGGTCTGCTGCTCGCGGGTGTGATCATCGGTTCGCTCGGCGTCCTGGACGACGTGACGGTCACCCAGACCTCCGCGGTCTGGGAACTGCACCAGGCCGATCCCCGCATGGGTCCGCGCGCGCTCTACCGGGCCGGGATCCGGATCGGCCGCGACCACATCGCCTCGGTGGTCAACACCCTGGTCCTGGCCTACGCCGGTGCCGCGCTCCCGCTGCTGCTGCTCTTCACCATCGCGCAGAGCAGCATGGGGACGGTGGCCAACAGCGAGCTGGTGGCGGAGGAGATCGTCCGCACCCTGGTCGGCTCGATCGGTCTGGTCGCCTCGGTGCCGGTCACGACGGCGCTGGCCGCGCTGGTCGTGTCCGCCGACCGCCCGGCGGGGGAATCCGCCGCCCGCACACCGGCCCGCGGCGGACGCCGCCGCCGCGCCAAGTGACGCCCGCGCGGCGGCCGTACGGCACGAACGCCGCAGCCGCCGGCCGTCGGCCCGTCAGCGGGAGGGTCGGCCGGAACCGCAGGCCGTACGCGAGCGTGCCGGATCCGTACGGAGGGGAGCGCCGGGTTCAGGCCGGACCGGCGCTCTCCTCGGCAAGGATCCGGCCGAGCGCGGCCTCCAGGCTGTCCTCGAAGTCGCCCAGTGTCTGTTCCTGACCGAGCGGGACCAGCTTGTCCGTGCGGTCGAGGAAGGCGACGAGCGGCGGGGCGCTGGCGCGGAAGAGGGCGCGGTCGCCGCCCACCTGGAGCCGGATGGAGACGTCCGACAGGCCCTCGGGGTCCGTCGGGGCGATGTGGACGTCGCCGTCGCCGCTCGGGCGGTTGATCCCGTCGAGCAGCAGCTCCCTGCCGAACGCCCAGGTCACGGGCGCGTCTCCGGGAAGGTGGAAGGTCATCCGCACCGCGTAGGGATCCCGGGTCTCGTAGCGCAGTTCAACTGGGATCTTGAAGGAGAGCTCCTCCGAAACGAGGAAGCTCATCAGGACCTCTGCCTGAACCGACTCTCGCATCATGTACCCCGCAGTAGATGGAGCAGTTGTGTAAACACAGCTGCTGAAAGCTGTGACCGAAACGGCCAGGAATGATCCCCCGTGGCCCTCTTGACGCAATCGTGCTGTACGCGCTAGCAGATCACAAGGAGTGATTTTTCAGATACTGATAGAGAAGGCGAGCGAACTGAAGAGGCTTCCGATCTCGGTACGTAGCCGCTCGACTGCTGGGAGCAACCGTTCTTCCTGGTGAAGCGGGAGAGAAATGGCCAGAGTGGCCGCTGCGGAACCCGCCGTGATGGGGATGGCCGCGCAAACCGTGCCGAGCGCATATTCCTGGCGCTCCACCAGGGGCTCCATTCGCCCCAAACCACCCAAACGCTCCAAAAGCGCCTGGCGGTTACGCACCGTATACGGAGTGATGGGCGTGACCGGGTAGCGGTCGAGGTGGTCTTGACGACTTTTCAGATCGAGTTGACTGAGCAGGCACTGCCCGATCGCGTGCGCGTGCCCGGTCTCCCGGAAATCCGCCCATTCCTCGACGGCGGGGGAGTTGGGGGTGTCCGCGACGGAGACGAGCTCGATCTCGCCGTCGCGGTAGAGGGCGAAGTACACCGGCACACCGATCTCGTCCCGCCAGTGGGCGAGGGAGTCCTCGATCTTGGTGCGACGATTCTGCACAGCCCCGCCGCCGGCCAGCCGGGCGGCTGCCTCCCCCAGATAGAAAGCACCCTTGTCGCGGAGCAGATAGCCCTCGTGCGTCAGGGTGCGGAGGAGGTGGTACGTCGTGGGCAGCGGAAGGCCCGTCTCCCGGGCGAGCTGCTTGGCGGGGGCGCCGTCCGGGTGGGAGGCCACGGCCTCCAGGAGTCTCAGCGCCCGCTGCACCGAGGCGATCAGGGTCGGCGCAGCTGTCTGCGTAGCCATGGCCAAAGGTTCACCCCCAGGCGTGACAACGGATGCACGCACCCGCTCGCGGGGGCCGCCCCCGCGCTCCCGCCGACCTGGGACACCGAGGGCCCGGACGGACCGGACCCTTCAGGGACGAGCGGGAAACCGCTGGTCTGCCGGAGATCTACGCCCGTAGGCCCCGACTCGGCGGAGATCTGTCACTCTAGTGGCTCGCCCTCGCCCCCCACCCCGTTTCCACCAGCGCGTTCCCCCTGCCGGGCTAACGCCCGGCCGTCGCCGAATACCGATGAGTAGCTTGTGCTACCAGTCGCGGTCCGACTTCTTCGGGCCGCCGAACTTCCGTACGGCGTAGATGAGTCCGGCCACGAGGGCGACGAACAGCAGCACCTTGAACAGCAGGCTGATGACGAAGGTGAGGACGCTGGTGATGAATCCGCCGAAGACGAGCAGGACCAGAGCGGGTATCACCACCCACTTCACCCACCACGGCAGCCCCGCGAGAATCTCCTGCACGGCCATGGTTCTCTCCCTCGCTCTCGAAGCCCGTGTCCGGGAGCCTTCCTCCCGGACACCTCAAGGCTAGGCGGCGAACCGCCGCCCCAGGAGCCCCGGAGGCCCGGGCTCTCCCCTGATGCACCCCCTAGGGGAATCAGGGCCTCACCCCGGAGTGCCGGCCTCGGATCCCCCTCCGGTCAATGCCGACAGGCCCACCGGCCACGGCCCACAGACCGCAGGCCCCGGCCCGCCGGCCTCCGCTCACGCCTCCGGCGGCGAGAAGACCACCAGCACCCGCAGGTCCTCGCTGATGTGGTGGAAGCGGTGCGGCACCCCGGCCGGCACGTAGACGACGCTGCCCCGCGCCACCTGCGTCGTCTCCTCCCCGACGGTGATCGCCGCCCGGCCGGACACCACGAAGTACACCTCGTCCTGGCCGTGCGGCGACTGCGGATCCCGCTCGCCCGCGTCGAGCGCGTACAACCCCACCGACATGTTCCGCTCGCGCAGGAACTGGAGGTACGCCCCCTGATTGGCGACGCGCTCCGCCTCCAGATCGTCCAGCCGGAATGCCTTCACTGCCGTTCGCCCCTGCCCTTGGCCCGATCGTCTCTGCCACGATCAGACACATGAAGAATTTCGTAGTCAAGACGCTCGCCAACGCGGGCGCCCTGGCGGTCGCCATCTGGCTGCTCCAGGACATCACCCTGACCGGTGAGAGCACGGGCAAGAAGGTCGTCACCCTGCTGCTCGTCGCCCTCGTCTTCGGCCTCGTCAACTTCCTGGTCAAGCCGATCGTGAAGCTCCTGACGCTGCCCCTCTTCATCCTGACCCTCGGCCTGATCACCCTGGTGGTCAACGCCCTGATGCTGCTCCTCACCTCGTGGCTGGCCGACCAGTTCGACCTCAGCTTCCACGTGGAGGGCTTCTGGACCGCCGTCCTCGGCGGCCTGATCATCTCCGTCGTCTCGTGGGCGCTCAACGTCGTGCTCCCGGACGGGGACTGAGCGCCCGCCATGACCTATCGCGTCTGCTTCGTCTGCACCGGAAACATCTGCCGCTCCCCGATGGCCGAGCACGTCTTCCGCGCGCGCGTGGAGGAGGCCGGCCTCGGCGGTGCGGTCGAGGTGGACAGCGCGGGCACGGGCGGCTGGCACGAGGGCGAGGCGGCGGACCCGCGCACCGTCGCCGTGCTGACGGAACACGGCTACACCTCCGCGCACACCGCCCGTCAGTTCCATGCCTCCTGGTTCGCGGACCTCGACCTCGTGGTCGCGCTCGACGAGGGCCACCTCCGCGAACTCCGCCGCCTCGCCCGCACCCCCGACGAGGCGGCGAAGATCCGGCTGCTCCGCTCGTACGACCCCGCCGCCGGGGACGCGCTCGACGTCCCCGACCCGTACTACGGCGGACCGGAGGGGTTCGAGGAATGCCTGCGCATGACCGAGGACGCGAGCGAGGGACTGCTCGCCGCCGTCCGGGCCGGACTCCGGGCCGGCACACCGGGGGACGAGATCGAGGAAAGGACTCCGTGAACCCGTGACCCCCCAGGAACACCAGCACCACGGCGAGGCCCCCGGCGACGGGACCCTCGCCGTGCGGGCCGGACTGCCCGAGCCCGTCAAGTACGAACCGACCCTGCCGGGCCCCGTGTTCGCCGCCCACTTCCACCTCCCGGGCGAGCCGACCGGCCCGTACACCTACGGCCGCGACGAGAACCCGACCTGGACCCACCTGGAACGGGCCATCGGCACCCTGGAAGCGCCCGGGGACGCCTCGGTCGAGACGGTCGTCTTCGCCTCCGGCATGGCCGCCATCTCCGCCGTCCTCCTCTCGCAGCTCTCCGCCGGCGACGCCGTCGTGCTGCCGTCCGACGGCTACCAGGCCCTGCCGCTCCTCCACGAGCAGCTGCGCGCGTACCGGATCGAGGTGCGCACCGCCCCAACCGGCGGCGACGCCCAGCTCGACGTCCTCGACGGGGCCGGACTGCTGTGGATCGAGACGCCGTCCAACCCCGGCCTCGACGTCTGCGACATCCGCCGGCTGGTCGCCGCGGCCCACGCCGGCGGGGCGCTCGTCGCCGTCGACAACACCCTCGCCACCCCGCTCGGCCAGCGCCCGCTGGAGCTCGGCGCGGACTTCTCGGTCGCCAGCGACACCAAGGGCATGACCGGTCACGGCGACGTCCTGCTGGGCCACGTCAGCTGCCGCGACCCGCACCGGGCCGCGGAGGTACGGCGCTGGCGCAAGATCGTCGGCGCCATCCCCGGCCCCATGGAGTCCTGGCTCGCCCACCGCTCGCTGGCCACCCTCCAGCTGCGCATCGACCGCCAGTGCGCCACCGCCCTGGAACTCGCCCGGGTCCTCGCCGACCACCCCGACGTCACCGGACTGCGCCACCCCGGGCTGCCCGACGACCCCTCGCACGAGGTCGCCGCCCGGCAGATGCGCCGCTTCGGCTCGGTGATCTCCTTCGAGCTCGCCGACCGCGCGCGGGCCGAGCGCTTCCTGGACGAGCTGCGCCTGGTCGACGACGCCACCAGCTTCGGCGGGGTCCGCTCCTCGGCGGAGCGGCGCGGACGCTGGGGCGGGGACGCGGTCGCGGAGGGCTTCATCCGCTTCTCGGTCGGCGCCGAGGACCCGGAGGACCTGATCGCCGACGTGCTGAGGGCGCTCGACGCGGCACGCAAGGCGAGCTGACCGGAAGCGGACCGGCCGGAGCGAGAGGCAGGGAGCGGGGCTGCCCGTGATGTGCGGCTCGTTCCGGCCGGTGCCGTCGCGCGGTGCCGTCGTGGCGGGTCGCGGGGGAGCGGCGCGTTTCAGCCGCTCGGGAACGGGCCATTTTCTTCCCATGACCGAACGCCCCGTGGTCAAGCGCACCGCACGCGCCATCCTGCTCGACGGAGACGACCTCATCCTCATCAAGCGCACCAAGCCGGGGGTGGATCCGTACTGGGTCACACCCGGCGGCGGCGTCGAGCCCTCCGACTCGACCGTCGTCGAAGCGCTGCACCGCGAGGTGCACGAGGAACTCGGCGCCAAGATCGTCGACGTGGTCCCCTGCTTCGTCGACACCGTCGAGCACATCGTCGACGGCGGGGTCTCCGGCGTGAAGGTCCAGCACTTCTTCGTCTGCCGGCTGGTCTCCATGGACCTCGGCATGCGCCACGGGCCCGAGGTCGACGAACCCGTCGGCGAGTACGAGGTCGTCCGGGTGCCGTTCAGCCGCGTCGGGATCGCCGCCGTCCACCTGGTGCCGCTCTCACTGCGCCACTACCTCGACGGGAACATCGAAGGGGTGCGCGCCATGCACGCCCCCGACCTCGGCTGACCCCGCCCCCACGGCGGCGAGCTCCGCCAGGAAGTCGTGGCGGATCCGCTCCGTGGGGACCCCCGAACCGCGCAGGACGTCGATGCCCTGCCGGACCATGCCCAGCGGGCCCGAGAGATAGGCGTCCCGCTCCGTCCACGGCCCCGCCTCCCGGACCGCCTCCGGCAGCGGGCACTGCGCCTCGGTCACCGGATGGACGGAGAGCCACGGGAAGGTCTTCTGGAGCCGCAGCAGGGTGTCCATGTCGTAGAGGTCATGGCCCCTGCGCGCCCCGTAGAAGACGTCGACCTTGCGCCGGTCGCCGTGCTCCGCGACATCCTCCACCAGCGCCTTGATCGGCGCGATGCCCGTCCCGCCGCCCAGGCACAGCAGCCCCGTGTCGGTGGCGTGGTCGACCGTCATGGAACCGGCCGGCGGTCCCAGCCGGAGCACGTCCCCGGGCCGGGCCCGGTGGACCAGCGCCTGAGAGACCCAGCCGGCCGGCACGGACTTCACGTGCAGGGTGAGCAGCCCGTCCGGGCGCGGCGCCGACGCGAAGGAGTAGTGCCGCCAGACGCGCGGCCACCAGGGCGTCTCCAGCGTCGTGTACTGCCCGGCGAGGAAGGGGTACGGCGCGGCCGGCCGCAGCGTGAGCACCGCGATGTCCGGGGTCCGCAGGTCGTGCGAGACCACCTCGGCCTGCCACCAGGCGGGGGCCTTCACCTCGTCCTCGGCCGCCGCGTCGATCATCGTCTGCGAGATCACCGTGTACGCCCGCACCCAGGCCGCCTCGGTCTCCGCGTCCCAGCGCCGCTCCGCGTACCGGACCAGCGCGCCGATCAGCGCCTCGCCGACCGCCGGGTAGTGAGCCGCCTCGACGCCGTACTTGCGGTGCCCGCGCCCGAGGTGGCCCAGGTACTCGGCGAGGAAGGCGCTGTCGTCCATCCGCTCGGCGACGGTGAGCAGGGCCTTGAGCAGGCGGTCCCGCTGGGTGTCCATCGCGGCCGGGAACAGGTCCCGCAGGGCGGGGTTCCGGACGAAGAGCAGCGCGTAGAAGTACGACGTCACCTTGTCCGCGACCGGGGCGATCTCCTCGAGGGTGCGGCGGACGAGCACCGCATCGGGAGAAGGCTCCGCTATTCGGGCCCCCGTCCCGTCGGTCGTGCTGGTCGGACCATCCATCATGTGCCTCGCCTCACGCAGCCGGCTTCCGTGTTCGCAGCATGACGGCCGCCGGAGAGACTTCGGGCGGAAAGCGGCGTTTCCGGGCCGAAGACCCGGGGCGCGGACTAGGCTCCACTCTTTCGGCGCGGGCACGTTTCACGTGAAACATCACGTGAAAACCCCTGGACGGAAGATCACTCCGTCGGAGAGCCTGGCCGTCATGCCGATCTCCCCCACCGCCCTCGCCCAGCTCCCCGTGCGGCGCCTCGGTCCGAACGACCTCCTGGCCTGCGCCGATCTCTCCGAGAACCGCGGCTGGCCGCGCGAAGAGCACAAGTGGGGCCTGCTGCTCGCCGCGGGCACCGGGTACGGCATCGACGACCCCGACGGCGACGGACTGCTGGCCTGCTGCGTGGTCACCTCGTACGGCCCCGGCCTCGCGGCCATCGGCATGGTCCTCGTCGCCGAGCGCTACGCCCGCCGGGGCGTCGGACGCCGGCTGATGCGGCACGTCCTGGAGGAGACCGGCGAGACGCCCGTGTCGCTCTACGCCACTCCCAACGGACAGCCGCTCTACGAGGAGCTCGGTTTCACCGAGATCGGCCGCTCGCAGATGGTGAAGGGCCACTTCTCCGGTGCCGTGCCCGCGCCGCGCGTCCCGGTCCGCCCGGCCACCGCCGAGGACCTCCAGGAGGTGCTCCGCCTGGACGAGAAGATCTTCGGGCTCGACCGCACGCCGCTTCTCACCCGGCTCCCCGCCTTCGCCGACCATCTGCGGGTCGCCGTCGAGGACGGCGCGATCACCGGCTTCGCCGCCGCCTGGCCCAACATGGACACCCATGTCGTCGGCCCCCTGATCGCCCGCGACACCGCCACCGCCCAGGCACTGGTGGCCTCGCTGGCCGCCGCCGGCGACCGGCCGCTGCGCACGGACGTCGACCTCCGGCACACCGACCTGCTCGACTGGCTCACGGAGAACGGCCTGGAGCCGATCGCCGTCAACGCGATGATGCTCCGCTCGGCCCCCGCGCTGCCCGGCGACGCCGACCGCCGCTTCGCCCCGCTGACGGTCGCCGCGGGCTGACCTCTACCCTGGAGCCGCAGCGGCCCACGGACGAGGACAGGGACGAGGAGAGACCATGACCGCGACGGACCCCGCCCTCACCGGGCTCGCCCAGCGCTGGTGCGCCCTCTCCCTGCTGCACGGCCGCATCGAGTCCCGCGTCGAGCGCGCGCTGGAGTCCGGACACGGTCTGAGCGCCCGCGAGTACTCGCTCCTCGACGTCCTCAGCCGCCAGCACGACGGCCCCGGCGGGCACCTCCAGATGAAGCAGGTCGCCGACGCCGTCGTGCTCAGCCAGAGCGCCACCACCCGGCTGGTCACGCGCCTGGAGGACCGCGGACTGCTCACCCGCTATCTCTGCGCGACCGACCGGCGCGGTATCTACACCGACGTCACCGAGGCCGGCCTGGCGCTCCTGGCCGAGGCACGGCCCACCCACGACCGGGCTCTGCGCGAGGCCCTGGACGAGGCCGCGAAGAACCCGGAGCTGGCCCCGCTGGTCCGGGTCGTCGAAGGCGAGACCACCGCCGTCTGACCGCCGTACGCTGCGGGCATGAGCGATCTTGAGATCCGTCCCGCCACGGCGGACGACCTGCCCGCGATCGTCGCGATGCTCGCCGACGACCCCCTCGGCGCCCAGCGGGAGTCCCCGGACGACCTGGCGCCCTACCTCGCCGCCTTCGCCCGGCTCGCGGACGACCCGAACCAGCACGTGGTCGTCGCCGTCCGCGCCGAGAAGGTCGTCGGCACCCTTCAGCTGACGATCGTCCCCGGGCTCTCCCGCCGCGGCGCCACCCGCTCGATCATCGAGGGGGTGCGCATCCACTCCGAGGAGCGCGGCAGCGGTCTGGGAACCTTGCTCATCGAATGGGCCGTGGAGGAGTCCCGGCGCCTGGAGTGCGCGCTGGTCCAGCTCACCTCCGACGCGACCCGCACCGATGCCCACCGCTTCTACGAGCGGCTCGGCTTCGAGGCGAGCCACGTGGGGTTCAAGCGGGCCCTCTGACACCGTCCGGCAGCCGAAGGAGAAGGCCCGTGTTTCACGTGAAACACGGGCCTTCCGGGCACCCGGAGGGCGCACCGGCGCACCCCAGGGCTCCCGGGCACGCCCCGACGGCGCGTCAGAGACCGCGCCACCCCTGCGCGTCCACCCCGCCCGGGACCGCGTCCCCGGGCTCGTACGGCTCCCGCGTGAAGACGAAGGAGCCGAGGTCGAGATGGCTGACCCGTCCGTCGGGGCGCCGGACCACCCGCAGCGTCTCCCCCGCGTAGTAGCCGTCCAGGCCGAGCCAGCCGCCCTCGGGCAGCGCCCGGAAACGCGCCCGCCGGCCGGGGCCCCGCAGCGGTTCCAGCACCACCTCGCCCTCCGCGCCGAGCCGCAGCCCGTAGGAGTACGTCCCCCAGTACCAGGGACCGGTCAGCGCCAGCAGCTCCTGGTCGACGTCGCTCGCGGGCAGCGGGCGCCACGGCTCGGGCAGCCGCGGTTCGGCCTCCGCGACGATCCGTACGAGCTCGGCGGCGACGACGCCGGGCTGCGGACCGCTCGTCGCGTTGGCGAGGGCCACGCCGACCAGGCCCTCCGCCACGTCCACCCACAGTCCGGCGACGAAGCCGGGCAGTGAGCCGCCGTGCCCGATGAGCGTGCCGTTCTCCCCGTGGGCGAGCTGCAGCCCGAGGCCGTATCCCATCTGGGCGTCCCCCGGGGCCGGCGGCGAGGCGGGCACCCTCATCTCGGCGACGGTGGCGGCGCTCAGCACACGGTCGTCCCCCTCCGCGAGGAAGTGGCCGAACCTGCACAGGTCCGCGGCGGTCGACCACAGCTGCCCGGCCGGCGCCATCACCCCCAGGTCCTCGGAGGGCTCCGGCAGCATCACATCGGCCCACGGGTGCACCGCCCAGCCCCCGGCGTGCGGGGCGACCGGCTCGTACGTCGTCCTGCGCAGGCCCAGCGGCTCCAGGACCTCGGTGCGCAGCGCCTCCTCCCAGGAGACCCCCCGCACCGCCTCGACCAGGGAGCCGAGCAGCGTGTAGCCGGGGTTGGAGTAGTGGAAGCCGCGGCCCGCCGGACGCACCACGGGTGCCTCCCCCAGGACGTCGGAGAGCTCGGGCCGGGTGGACCCGGGGGTCCGCTCCCACCAGGGCGACGGGGTCTCCGCGGCGAGCCCCCCGGTGTGCCCGAGCAGCTGGGCGATCGTCACCTCGCCGACGCCCGTGCCGGGCAGGTGCTTCTCCAGCGGGTCGTCGAGACCGAGCAGGCCCTCGTCGCGCAGCCGCAGGACGAGGACGGCGGTGAACACCTTGGTGATCGACCCGATCCGGTACTGCGTGTCGGCGTCGGGCGCGTGCCCGTCGACGCAGGAGCGCGCACCGCTCCACACCATCGCTCCCCCGCGCGCGACGGCGCCGACGAAGGAGGGCGCGCGGCCCTCGCTCTGGGCGCGGGCCACTCGGTGCAGCAGCGAACGCTCGGTGGTGGGCAGCAGGGCTTCGAAGTCTGAGGTCATGCCCCGATCATGCCGCCCGGCCGTCCCGGGCACGATCAGGCCGATCAGGTCTGAGCCATGTCCACGAAGCGCGAGTAGTGGCCCTGGAAGGCGACGGTGATGGTGGCCGTCGGGCCGTTACGGTGCTTGCCGACGATGATGTCGGCCTCGCCGGCGCGCGGTGACTCCTTCTCGTAGGCGTCCTCGCGGTGGAGCAGGATGACCATGTCGGCGTCCTGCTCGATGGAGCCGGACTCACGCAGGTCGGAGACCATCGGCTTCTTGTCGGTGCGCTGCTCGGGGCCACGGTTCAGCTGGGAGAGCGCGATCACCGGGAGCTCCAGCTCCTTGGCGAGGAGCTTGAGGTTTCGCGACATGTCGGAGACCTCCTGCTGGCGGCTCTCGGCGCGCTTGGAGCCGCCGGACTGCATCAGCTGGAGGTAGTCGATGATGACGAGCTTGAGGCCGTTGCGCTGCTTCAGGCGACGGCACTTGGCGCGGATCTCCATCATCGACAGGTTCGGGGAGTCGTCGATGTAGAGGGGGGCCTGGGAGACGTCCGGCATGCGGCGGGCGAGCCGGGTCCAGTCCTCGTCGGTCATCGTGCCGGACCGCATGTGGTGCAGGGCGACCCGTGCCTCGGCGGACAGCAGGCGCATCGCGATCTCGTTGCGGCCCATTTCGAGGGAGAAGATGACGCTGGGCAGGTTGTGCTTGATCGACGCGGCCCGGGCGAAGTCCAGGGCGAGCGTGGACTTACCCATGGCGGGACGGGCCGCGATGATGATCATCTGGCCCGGGTGCAGGCCGTTGGTGAGGGAGTCGAGGTCGCTGAATCCGGTGGGCACGCCGGTCATCTCGCCGCTACGGGAGCCGATCGCCTCGATCTCGTCGAGCGCGCCCTCCATGATGTCGCCGAGCGGCAGGTAGTCCTCGGTGGTCCGCTGCTCGGTGACCTTGTAGATCTCCGCCTGGGCCGAGTTCACGATCTCGTCGACATCGCCGTCGGCCGCGTATCCCATCTGGGTGATCTTGGTGCCGGCCTCCACGAGCCGGCGGAGCACGGCCCGCTCGTGGACGATCTCCGCGTAGTACGAGGCGTTCGCCGCCGTCGGCACCGACTGGACGAGGGTGTGCAGATAGGAGGCGCCGCCGACGCGGTTGATCTCGCCGCGTTTGGTGAGCTCGGCGCCGACCGTGATGGGGTCGGCGGGCTCGCCCTTGGCGTAGAGGTCGAGGATCGCACCGAAGACGGTCTCGTGCGCGGGCTTGTAGAAGTCGTGGCCCTTGATGATCTCCACGACGTCGGCGATGGCGTCCTTGGAGAGCAGCATGCCGCCGAGCACGGACTGCTCGGCGTCGAGGTCCTGCGGGGGGACCCGCTCGAAGCCGGAGAGTCCGCCGTCCCAGGGGCCGTCGCTGCCGCGCTCGTGCTGCTCGTCGCGGCCACGGCCGCGCCCGCGGCCCTCGCCCCGGTTGTCCCCGCGGCCTTCGCCCCGGGTGCGTACGGGCAGCCGGTCGCTCGGTCCGCCGTCGGCCCAGGGGTCGTCCATGGGCTCGGGAACGCTCACCAGGCCACCTCTTCCCGTCCGCTCCGCGGACCTCGCCGCGCCACTCTTTCTTACGCCACGGCCTTGGTCGAAGAGTGGCTTTTGCGTCCGCTTCTGGCGCGTCGGGCGCCGGTCCACGGTAGGCCCGCGAGGGCCGTCGGCCAATCTGGTTATCCACAGGCTCTGTGGGTGAAGGCCCCAATGCTGTGGATAAGCCGCCGGTTCCTGTGCACGGACCGGGGGACAGTCATGTGGACAAACTCATAGCCCCCCTCCCATCACCGCGCTGACCTGCGCCTTTTCCATCCACGGGCTGTGGGGGAGAAAAACTTTTCACCCGGGGCCACGATCAGAACAAACTACTCACACCCGAAGTCCCACTCCCCTCCGAAGTAAGGACTGATAGGGCATTGCATCGCTTACCTGTGGACGATTAGATTGACCTCATGACCCAGGCCCCCACGCGCACCAAGGCAGCCCTGCGCCGGCACGACCGCGAGATCCTCTCGCTCGCCCTGCCGGCCTTCGGCGCCCTCGTCGCCGAACCGCTCTTCCTGATGGTCGACAGCGCCATCGTGGGGCACCTCGGCACGCCCCAGCTCGCGGGCCTCGCCATCGCCGGGACCCTGCTCGCCACCGCCGTCAGCGTCTTCGTCTTCCTCGCCTACGCCACCACGGCCGCCGTCGCCCGCCGGGTCGGCGCCGGCGACCTGCCCGCCGCCCTCCGGCAGGGCATCGACGGCATCTGGCTGGCCGTCCTCCTCGGTCTCGCCGTCGTCGCGGCCACCCTGCCCACGGCCCCCTGGCTCGTCGACGTCTTCGGCGCCTCCGACACCGCCGCCCCCTACGCCACCACCTACCTGCGGATCTCGATCCTGGGCATCCCCTCGATGCTCATCGTCCTGGCCGCCACCGGCGTCCTGCGCGGTCTCCAGGACACCCGGACCCCGCTCTACGTGGCCATCGGCGGCTTCACCGTCAACGGCGCCCTCAACGTCGGCCTCGTCTACGGAGCCGGACTCGGCATCGCGGGCTCCGCCTGGGGCACCGTCATCGCCCAGTGCGGCATGGCCGCCGCGTACCTCGTCGTGGTCGTCCGGGGCGCCCGCCGCCACGGCGCCTCGCTCCGGCCCGACGCCACCGGCATCCGGGCCTCCGCCCAGGCCGGCGCCCCCCTCCTGGTCCGTACGCTCTCGCTGCGCGCGGTCCTGATGATCGCCACCGCCGTCGCCGCCCGCCTGGGCGACACCGAGGTCGCGGCCCACCAGATCATCCTCTCCCTGTGGAGCCTGATGGCCTTCGCCCTGGACGCCATCGCCATCGCCGGCCAGGCGATCATCGGGCGCTACCTCGGCGCGGACGACGCCGAGGGCGCCCGCCAGGTCTGCCGCCGGATGGTCCAGTGGGGCGTGGTCTCCGGCGTCGTCCTCGGACTGGCCCTCGTCGTGGCCCGTCCGCTCTTCATCCCGCTCTTCACCGGCGACTCCGCCGTCCGGTCCACCCTGCTCCCGGCGCTCCTCGTGATGGCGCTCTCCCAGCCGATCTCCGGCGTCGTCTTCGTCCTCGACGGCGTCCTCATGGGGGCGGGCGACGGCCCTTACCTCGCCTGGGCGATGCTGCTGACGCTGGCGGTCTTCGCGCCCGTCGCCCTGCTGGTCCCGGTCCTCGGCGGCGGACTGACCGCGCTGTGGTGGGCGATGACGCTGATGATGGCGGTCCGGATGGGCACCCTCTGGTTCCGGATGCGCTCCGGCCGCTGGATCGTCACCGGCGCCACCCGCTGACCGCGGGCGCCGTTTCACGTGAAACAGCGGCGGGAGCCTCCGCCCCCTGGAACGGCGGATGGGCCGCCCCCCAGCGGGGAGCGGCCCATCCGTACTGCGCTGAGCGCTGCGTTACGCGGCGACGACCTCGATGCCGAGCTTCGCGGCGACCTCGGGGTGCAGACGCACGAGCACCTGGTGCGAGCCCAGGGTCTTGATCGGCGAACCGAGCTCGACGCGACGCTTGTCGACCTCGGGACCACCGGCGGACTTGATCGCCGTGGCGACGTCGGCCGGGGTCACGGAGCCGAAGAGACGGCCGGCGTCGCCGGAGCGAACGGCCAGGCGCACCTTCGTGCCCTCGAGCTTGGCCTTGACCTCGTTGGCCTGCTCGATGGTCGCGATCTCGTGGATCTTGCGGGCGCGGCGGATCTGCGCCACGTCCTTCTCGCCACCCTTGGTCCAGCGGATCGCGAAACCGCGCGGGACCAGGTAGTTGCGAGCGTAGCCGTCCTTGACCTCGACGACGTCGCCGGCCGCACCGAGGCCGGAGACTTCCTGGGTGAGGATGATCTTCATTTTTCGGTCACCCTTCCCTTATCGCGCGGTGGACGTGTAGGGCAGCAGCGCCATCTCACGGCTGTTCTTGACGGCCGTGGCGACGTCACGCTGGTGCTGCGTGCAGTTGCCGGTCACGCGGCGGGCACGGATCTTGCCGCGGTCGGAAATGAACTTCCGCAGCATGTTCGTGTCCTTGTAGTCCACGTACGCGGTCTTGTCCTTGCAGAACGCGCAGACCTTCTTCTTAGGCTTGCGCACAGGCGGCTTCGCCATGGTGTTTCTCCTGTGTGATCAAGAAGTGTGGGGTACGAGCCCGCTTCCGGGGTCCCGTGGGATCCCTAGAAGGGGGGCTCGTCCGAGTAGCCGCCGCCGGAGTTGCCACCCCAGCCGCCACCGCCGCCGGCCTGCTGGCCGCCGCCGGAGGAGCCACCGGTGGCCCAGGGGTCGTCGGCGGGTGCTCCGCCGCCCTGCTGGCCGCCGCCGGAGTTGCCACCCCAGCCGCTGCCACCACCCTGCTGGCCGCCGCCGCCGAAGCCGCCGCCGCCACCCTGGCCACCGCGGCCGGTGGTCTTGGTGACCTTGGCCGTGGCGTTGCGCAGGCTGGGACCGACTTCCTCGACGTCCAGCTCGAAGACCGTGCGCTTGATGCCCTGGTTGTCCTCGTAGGACCGCTGCTTCAGCCGGCCCTGCACGACGACGCGCATGCCTCGCTGAAGGGACTCGGCGACGTTCTCCGCCGCCTGACGCCAGACCGAGCAGGTCAGGAACAGGCTCTCGCCGTCCTTCCACTCGTTGGTCTGCCGGTCGAAGGTGCGGGGAGTGGACGCGACGCGGAACTTCGCGACCGCCGCACCGGACGGGGTGAAGCGCAGCTCGGGGTCGTCGACGAGATTGCCGACGACCGTGATGACGGTCTCGCCTGCCATGGGTGAACCTCTCGGCGGGATTGCTTCTGGCTGCTTGCTGCTACTCGGACCCGGATACCTCTGAGCGAAAGCTCAGTGGGTCTCGGGGCGGAGGACCTTGGTCCGGAGGACCGACTCGTTCAGGTTCATCTGGCGGTCGAGCTCCTTGACGACCGCAGGCTCGGCCTGCAGGTCGATGACCGAGTAGATGCCCTCGGGCTTCTTCTTGATCTCGTAGGCGAGACGACGACGGCCCCAGGTGTCGACCTTCTCGACCTTTCCGTTGCCCTCACGGACGACGGAGAGGAAGTTCTCGATCAGCGGGGAGACAGCGCGCTCCTCGAGATCGGGGTCGAGGATGACCATCACCTCGTAGTGACGCATGTGGAACCCACCTCCTTTGGACTCAGCGGCCACGGTCGTTCCGTGGCAGGAGGGTCGTGATGCGTAGAGCGTCGGTGTCCCGCTGGCAGGACCAGGGCAGACACCGGCGCAGACCGTACAGAGTACCCGCACATCGCCTTGCGGTTGAAATCCGCCGGGGAGGGGACGCAATCTGTACACAACGGACGTCGGCGGCGCTAGGATGCGCCGCCCTCCGCACGGCACGCCAGGAGGTGCCCCATGGCACAGGCAATGCGTCCCCACCCCGGCCACTCCCTCTTCGCGACGGACGGCAAGCCGCACCCGCTCCAGGACACGCTGCTCGCGGTGACGCTGGTGCTCGGCATGCTGTCCTTCGTCACGGCGCAGTTCCACAACCTGCACCTGCTCAGCTCGTGGACGGGTCTGATCGGCATCCTGACCGGGGCCTACGGACAGTTCATCTCCGTCACCACCCGCGAACGATTCTTCCTGATCATCGGCCTCGGCGCCGCCGCGGTGGGCTTCTACCTCGGCATGGCCCACGGAGGGCTCTTCACCGGCGTGATCAACTGACACCGAGCACGTCAGGGGCACGGCGGCCCTTCGGGGCGCTCCCCGGTCGCAGTAGGCTTCGGCGCGAGAGCCGGAGCCCCTGACCGATGGGGACACACCTGCCGAGGAGCGCCCCGCATGAGCCTGACCCTGAGGACCATCAGCCGAGAGCAGCATCTGGCGTACATCCAGAGCCTGCCCGGTGCGAGCCACTGCCAGGTCCCGGCGTGGGCGGACGTGAAGACCGAGTGGCGCTCGGAGAACCTCGGCTGGTTCGACAAGACCGGCGAGCTCGTCGGCGTCGGCCTGGTGCTCTACCGCCAGCTGCCCAAGCTCAAGCGCTACCTGGCCTACCTGCCCGAGGGTCCGGTCATCAACTGGTACGCCCCCAACCTCGACGAGTGGCTCCAGCCGATGCTGGCCCACCTCAAGCAGCAGGGCGCCTTCTCCGTGAAGATGGGCCCGCCGGTCGTCATCCGCCGCTGGGACGCCGCCGCGATCAAGTCCGGCATCCAGGACCCGGACGTCAAGCGCCTCAAGGACGTCCAGGCCACCGAGGTCGTGCCGCAGGCGTTCGAGGTCGCGGACCGGCTGCGCCGGATGGGCTGGCAGCAGGGCGAGGACGGCGGCGCCGGCTTCGGCGACGTGCAGCCCCGCTACGTGTTCCAGGTCCCGCTGGCCAACCGCTCCCTGGACGACGTCCTCAAGGGCTTCAACCAGCTGTGGCGCCGCAACATCAAGAAGGCCGAGAAGGCCGGCGTCGAGGTCGTCCAGGGCGGCTACGAGGACCTGGCCGAGTGGCAGCGCCTGTACGAGATCACCGCGGTCCGCGACAAGTTCCGGCCGCGCCCGCTCTCGTACTTCCAGCGCATGTGGACCGTCCTCAACAACGAGGACCCCAACCGGATGCGCCTGTACTTCGCCCGCCACAACGGCGTGAACCTCTCCGCGGCGACCATGCTCGTCGTCGGCGGGCACGTCTGGTACTCGTACGGCGCCTCCGACAACATCGGCCGCGAGGTCCGCCCGTCCAACGCCATGCAGTGGCGGATGCTCCGCGACGCGTACGCGATGGGGGCTACCGTCTACGACCTGCGCGGCATCTCCGACTCGCTGGACGAGACCGACCACCTCTTCGGCCTGATCCAGTTCAAGGTCGGCACCGGCGGCGAGGCCGTGGAGTACGTCGGCGAGTGGGACTTCCCGCTGAACAAGCTCCTGCACAAGGCGCTGGACATCTACATGTCGCGCCGCTGACGCTCCCCTCGGGGCTTGCGTACCCTCGTAGTTCCGCGGAGTCGGACTGTCTCCGATCTCCCACCGCAGCCATCAGAAAGGTTCCGGGCCGGCCATGGCGCTCACCCTGTACGTCGACACCGCTCGCTGGCGGGCGCACCAGAAGTCCGTGATCGACCAGTTCCCCGGTCTGATCCCGGTCTGCAAGGGCAACGGCTACGGATTCGGGCACGAGCGGCTCGCCGAGGAGACGGCCCGGTTCGGCGCCGACATGCTCGCGGTGGGGACCACGTACGAGGCCGCGAAGATCAAGGACTGGTTCGGCGGCGACCTGCTGGTCCTCACGCCGTTCCGGCGCGGCGAGGAGCCGGTGCCGCTGCCCGACCGGGTGATCCGCTCCGTCTCCTCCGTGGACGGGGTGCACGCCCTGGTCGGCGCCCGGGTGGTCATCGAGGTCATGAGCTCGATGAAGCGGCACGGCGTCCGTGAGGAGGAGCTCGCGATGCTCGCCTCCGCCATCGAGGACGTCCGTCTGGAGGGCTTCGCCCTGCACCTGCCGCTCGACCGCCCGGACGGCACGGACGCCGTCGAGGAGGTCATCGCCTGGATGGACCGGCTGCGGGCCGCCCGGCTGCCGCTGCACACCATGTTCGTGAGCCACCTGCGGGCCGACGAGCAGGCGCGGCTCCAGCAGCAGTTCCCGCAGACCCGGTTCCGCGCCCGGATCGGCACCCGGCTCTGGCTGGGCGACCACGAGGCCACCGAGTACCGCGGTTCGGTCCTGGACGTCACCCGGGTCGCCAAGGGCGACCGCTTCGGCTACCGCCAGCAGAAGGCCGCCTCGGACGGCTGGCTGGTCGTGGTCGCGGGCGGCACCTCGCACGGCGTCGGCCTGGAGGCCCCGAAGGCGATGCACGGCGTGATGCCGCGCGCCAAGGGCGTGGCGCGGGCCGGTCTGGCCACCGTCAACCGAAACCTGTCGCCGTTCGTCTGGGCCGGCAAGCAGCGCTGGTTCGCCGAGCCGCCGCACATGCAGGTGTCGATCCTGTTCGTGCCGGCCGACGCCCAGGAGCCCCAGGTCGGCGACGAGCTGGTGGCGCACCTGCGCCACACCACGACGCAGTACGACCGGCTCGTCGAGCGCTGAGCCGGCCGTACGTCACGTCTTCGGATCACCCCCGGGAGCCCTCGGCCCCGGGGGTTCCCCATGTCACCAGCAGCTCCTGCGTGCCGGAGTCGGGCGCGGGGGCCGCGTGCCGGGCCGGGTGCGCGGCCCGGCCCACGACGAGGACGTCGGCGGCGCCGTCCAGGACGCCGCCCGAGGGATCGTCGGAGCCGTCCCGCCGGACCGGGTCCTTCTCGGGCGCGAGGACGTCCCGGACGACCATGGCGCACAGGTAGAGCGTGCCGAGCAGGTGCACCACGATCGCGAAGTGGTAGCCGTCGAGCGGCAGTCCCTGCTTGTTGCCGCTGCCGGTGAAGGCGAGGTACATCCAGATCCCGAGGAAGTACGCGACCTCGCACGCCTGCCAGATGAGGAAGTCGCGCCAGCGCGGCCGGGCGAGCGCGGCGAGCGGCACCAGCCAGAGGACGTACTGCGGTGAGTAGACCTTGTTGGTGAGGACGAACGCGGCGACCATCAGGAACGCCAGCTGCACGAGCCGCGGCCGGCGCGGCGCGGCGAAGGCCAGCCAGCCGAGCCCGCCGGCGACCAGCACCAACAGCAGAGCCGCGTACAGGTTCGCCCGCTCGGGCGGGATCGTCTCGCCGGCGCGCTGGCTGACGAGCAGCCAGACCGAGCCGTAGTCGACGTTCCGGTCGCGGCTGAAGAGGTAGAACTGCTTCCATCCCTCGGGTGCGAGGAGCATCACCGGCAGGTTGACCACGAGCCAGGAGCCCGCCGCACCGAGCAGCGCGGTGCCGAAGGCGCGCAGCCGTCCGGCGCGCACACAGAGCAGCAGCAGCGGCCACAGGATCAGCACCGGGTAGAACTTGGCGGCGACGGCCAGGCCGAGCAGGACGCCGGCGGCGAGCGGCCGGGAGCGGGACCACAGGAGGATCGCGGCGGCGGTGAGCGCCACGGCGAGCAGGTCCCAGTTGATCGTGGCGGTGAGGGCCACGGTGGGCGCCAGCGCGACCAGCAGGCCGTCCCAGGGGCGCCGGCGGTGGGTCCGGGCCACACAGACGGCGAGGACGGCCGCGCACACCATCAGCAGGCCGGCGTTGACCAGCCAGTACGTCTGCTCCTGCACCTGGAGCTCGCCGCCCGGCGTCAGCCAGGCCGCGACCTCCATGAAGAGCCCCGTCAGCACGGGGTACTCCAGGAACGGTATGTCGCCGGGGAGCCGGTCGAAGTACGGCACCAGGCCCTCGGAGAAGCCGCGCCCGGCGAACAGGTGCGGGATGTCCGAGTAGCAGGCGTGGGTGTACTGGGAGGTGGTGCCTCGGAACCAGGCCCAGTTGTAGCAGGGCAGCTTCTGCACCATGCCGAGGGCGAACATGCCGATGGCCACGAGGGCGATCACCCGCACCGGGGTGAACTGCCCGGCCGCGGGGCCGCTGCCGGGCAGGGCGTGGCGCCCGTAGCGGCCACCGATGAGCTCGCTGCCCGCGGCGGCCACCTCGTCGCGCCGGGTGGGGGCGACGGCGGGCGGCTCGGCGGCACGTGCTTCGTCCGGCGCCGCGGGCCCGTCCACGGGGCCGCTCGTCTTCTTCAGGCTCGGCATGGGGGACATCCTGCCGTACGGCCCTGGGAATCCGGCCGCGACCAGGGCCGAAATCCGGTGCGGGAGCCGTTGTTTCACGTGAAACACGGAGGGTGCCGTGGAGCGCACGGAGTGTTTCACGTGAAACACGAAGGGCCGCCGCGGCCTGCTCCGTACGGGTGTCGCACGGAGCGGCCACGACGGCCCTCGCTGTGCCGGGGTCAGACCTCACGGCCGACCCCGGCCGCCTCATTCGAAGAGGCCTCCGTCTCCTGTCGTGTCGCCGGTCGGCTCGCCGCCGTTGCCGCCGTTCCCGTTGCCGCCACCGCCGCCCGGGCCACCCGAGCCGCCCGGGGGAGTCGTGGTGCCCGTCGGCGTCGGTTCCGTGGTGCCCGTCGGCGTCGGCTCCGTGGTGCCGCCGGTGCTGCCGCCCGGGTTGCCGCCACCACCGGTGGTGTCGCAGCCCCACCAGACGCTGCACGTCGTCTTGTCGGGCTTCGGCTCCTTGGTGGTCGGGCGGACCGTGTCGGAGGGCGTCGGCGGGGGAGTCGTCGTCGGAGCGGTGGTGGCCGTCTCGGTCGGCGTCGCCGTCTCGGTCGGGGTGGGGGTGGCCGTCGGCTTCGGCGTGGCGCCACCGCCGTAGACCGCCTTGGCGTCCGGCAGCTTCTCCGGCTCCGGGAACTCCTCGACGGGCAGGTCCGCGACGGCGTCCGTCATGTAGTCGTTCCAGATCTGGGACGGGAAGGACGAACCGTGGATCGAGTCCTGGCCACCCGTGCCGTACATCTCCAGGAACTTGCGGTTCTTCTTCGTCTCGTCGTCGTCGAAGCGGTACATGTCGATCGCCGTCGAGAGCTGCGGGGTGTAGCCCACGAACCAGGCCGACATGTTGTCGTCGGTGGTACCGGTCTTGCCCGCCACGTGGCGGCCCGGGATCGCGGCGTTGTTACCGGTGCCGTCCGGGTCCTCGACGACGCTGCGGAGCACGTCGGTGACGTTCGAGGAGACGGCCGAGGAGAACTTCTGCTCGCTCTTCGGCTCGTGCTTGTAGATGACCTGGCCGCCCTTGACGACCTTGGTCACCGAGTAGGGCTCGTTCCGGAAGCCCTGGTTGGCGAAGGTCGAGTAGGCGCCGGCCATGCGGATCGCGCTCGGGCTGGAGATACCGAGCGAGAACGACGGGACCTCGCCCTTCACCAGGGAGTCGGGGCGCAGGCCGGCGTCGACGGCCGCCTCACGCACCTTGTCGATGCCGACGTCCATGCCCAGCTGCACGAAGGGGGAGTTGGCGGAGACGATCATCGCCCGGCGCAGGCTGATGTTGCCGTAGCTCTGGTCGCCCTCGTTGTCCTGCTCCCACTCCTCTCCCTCCTCGTTGTGCCAGATCTCGCCGTCGTAGGTGCGGACCTTGAGGTCGTCCTTGCCGCTGTAGCGGCTCTTGTCGGGATCGACCAGGGTGCGCGTGGAGGGTCCCTGTACCTTCGGTCCCTCCGGGTCGCGGACGCCGTCCCGCATCGCGGCGGCGAGCACGAAGGGCTTGAACGTCGAACCGACCTGTGCGCCGGTGGTGTCGGCGTTGTTGGTGTAGTGCTTGGTCGCGTCCTGGCCGCCGTAGAGCGCGACGAGGGCACCGGTCTTGACGTCGACGGAGGCGCCGCCGAACTCGACGTGGGTGTCGTCCTCCGGGCGCTTCTTCTCGTCGATGTACTCGTCGTAGATCTTCTTGACCGAGTCTTCCATCGCTTCCACCTTCTTCCTGTCGAAGGTGGTGTGGATCTCGTAGCCGCCCAGCTCCAGGGCTTCGGCGCTGATGTCGTACTTGCTGCGGAAGTTGGCCTTCGCGGTGGCGACCAGGTAACCGATCTGGCCGCTCAGCTGGGCGTCCTGCCTCGGCTTCTGGATCTTCGGCAGGGCCGTGTACTTCGCCCGCTCCTCGGCCGTGATCTTCCCGTCCTTGACCATCTCGTCGAGGATCCAGGACCAGCGCTCGTTGAGGCGGGCCAGGTTGTTCGCGGGGGTCGCGTTGGGGTCGACCTCGGGGTAGCCGGCCGGGTCGAAGTAGGTGGCGCCCTTCAGCACGGAGGCGAGGACCGCCGACTCGGAGGCGTTGAGGTGCTTGGCGTCCTTGTTGAAGTACGCGCGGGAGGCGGCCTGGATGCCGTAGGCGCCGCGGCCGTAGTAGGCCGTGTTGAGGTAGCCCTCCAGGATCTCCGGCTTCTCGACCTCGTTGCCCACCTTGATGGAGATGAAGAGTTCCTTCACCTTCCGCGACAGGGTCTGCGACTGGTCGGCGAGCAGGCCGTTCTTCACGTACTGCTGGGTGATGGTCGAGCCGCCCTGGGTCTCGCCGCCCTTCGCCATGTTCCACACGGCGCGGCCGATGCCCATCGGGTCGACGCCCCAGTCCGTGCGGAACGTCTTGTTCTCGGCCGAGATCACGGCCTCCTGCATGACCATCGGGATCTGGTCGATGCCGATGATCTGGCGGTTCTGGCCGGCGCCGGTGGCCACCATGCGGCTGCCGTCGGACCAGTAGTAGATGTTGTTCTGCGAGGTCGCGGTCGCGTCCACCTTGGGGATGCCCACCTGCGAGTACGCGATGACCGCGCCGCCCATGACGAGGACGCAGAAGAGCAGGAACGCCCCCGTCACCAGCCGCCAGGACGGCAGCCAGCGACGCCAGCCGTCCTTGTCGTGGCGCGGGTAGTCGATGATCCGCTTCTTGCCCGGCGGACGACCGCCCGGACCGCCGCCGCGACCACCACGACCGCCACCGCCCCCACCGCCACGGCGGCCACCGCCGGCAGGACCGTTGGGCCCGCCGGGCCCGGCCGCGGGCGCACGCCGGCGCCCGCCCCGCTGGGCGGCGCGCCGGGCCTCCGCGCGACCGCCGTACGGACGCGCCTCCTCCCCGTGGGAGGACGAGGCCCCCCCGTACGCTCCGGACGACCCGTAAGGGGCCGGCGTTCCGTACGGGGGCGTCCCCGTACCGGGCTGCTGGGCAGGGGCCGGCCTGCGGCCCGCCGGCTGCTGGGCGGCGCGTCGTGCCGCCGCGCGGCCGCCCGTCGGCGGCTCCTGCGACGGCATCCTGCGACGGTGCTCGCTCATCGAACGACTACTCCTCGGGCAGGCGCGTACGCCTGGAAGCGGCAGTTGAGTTCCGGTCCCCCCGAAATGCGCACGACCGGAGCCCATCGGAGGCCCCTTTCGTATCGCAGCCGGTCACCCGCTGCACTGACGCCCCAGCGCGGCTCCTGGTTCCCGGTGGTGTGCATGCCGCACAGACTACGCACGGCCAAAACCCCTCTTGCGCCGGAGTTCACCCCAAATCAGGCAAGTCGCACGCGGCGAATTGACGATGTGACGCCGGTCACGGCACCCCCACTTGTCGGACCTCTCGGGCCGTTCTATCGTCGTGATGTATCGAGTCGATACATCAGCACGGCATAAAGCTTCGGCACACTGCTTCGGTACAGGGCTCCGGCACGGCGCCCGCCGAGCACGGATCGCGGGACGGAGGAGGCGACGGATGAGCAGACGCTCCGGCATCCTCGAGTTCGCCGTTCTCGGCCTGCTGCGCGAGGCCCCGATGCACGGCTACGAGCTGCGCAAGCGCCTCAACACCTCGCTCGGCATCTTCCGGGCGTTCAGCTACGGGACGCTCTACCCCTGCCTCAAGACGCTGGTCGCCAACGGCTGGTTGATCGAGGAGCCGGGCAGCGCCCCCGAGGAGGCCCTGGCCTCGTCACTCGCAGGGCGCCGGGCCAAGATCGTCTACCGGTTGACGCCGGAAGGAAAGGAGCACTTCGAGGAGCTCCTCTCCCACACCGGCCCCGACGCCTGGGAGGACGAGCACTTCGCCGCCCGCTTCGCGTTCTTCGGCCAGACCGAACGCGAGGTGCGGATGCGGGTGCTCGAAGGCCGCCGCAGCCGGCTGGAGGAGCGCCTGGAGAAGATGCGCGCCTCGCTGGCCCGGACGCGCGAGCGCCTCGACGACTACACGCTTGAGCTCCAGCGCCACGGAATGGAGTCCGTGGAGCGCGAAGTGCGCTGGCTGAACGAGCTCATCGAGAGCGAGCGGGCGGGCCGCGACCAGCGGCCCGGCACCGACGCTCCGCACGACAACGATTCTGGAGAGACGGGCGGCCTGCCCCGGCACGGGGGCAGTACCCGGCCGGATCCGTCCGACGACACCACCAAGTGAAACCCTGCGCCAGCAGGGCTTCCACGATCACAACAGGGAGCAACCGGAATGGGTTCGGTTCGCGTAGCCATCGTCGGCGTGGGCAACTGCGCCGCCTCGCTGGTGCAGGGCGTCGAGTACTACAAGGACGCCGACCCGGCGACCAAGGTGCCCGGCCTGATGCACGTCCAGTTCGGCGACTACCACGTCGGTGACGTCGAGTTCGTCGCCGCCTTCGACGTCGACGCGAAGAAGGTCGGCCTCGACCTCGCCGACGCCATCGGCGCCAGCGAGAACAACACCATCAAGATCTGCGACGTCCCGAACACGGGCGTCACCGTCCAGCGCGGTCACACGCTCGACGGTCTCGGCAAGTACTACCGCCAGACCATCGAGGAGTCCGCCGAGGAGCCGGTGGACGTCGTCCAGATCCTGAAGGACCGCCAGGTCGACGTCCTCGTCTGCTACCTGCCCGTCGGTTCCGAGGACGCGGCGAAGTTCTACGCCCAGTGCGCCATCGACGCCAAGGTCGCCTTCGTCAACGCCCTCCCGGTCTTCATCGCCGGCACCAAGGAGTGGGCGGACAAGTTCACCGAGGCCGGTGTCCCGATCGTCGGCGACGACATCAAGTCGCAGGTCGGCGCCACCATCACGCACCGCGTGATGGCGAAGCTGTTCGAGGACCGCGGTGTCCGTCTCGAGCGCACCATGCAGCTCAACGTCGGCGGCAACATGGACTTCAAGAACATGCTCGAGCGCGAGCGCCTGGAGTCCAAGAAGATCTCGAAGACGCAGGCCGTCACCTCGCAGATCCCGGACCGCGAGCTGGGCGACAAGAACGTCCACATCGGCCCGTCGGACTACGTGGCCTGGCTGGACGACCGCAAGTGGGCGTACGTCCGCCTCGAGGGCCGCGCCTTCGGTGACGTCCCGCTGAACCTGGAGTACAAGCTCGAGGTCTGGGACTCCCCGAACTCGGCCGGTGTCATCATCGACGCCCTGCGCGCCGCGAAGATCGCCAAGGACCGCGGCATCGGCGGCCCGATCCTCTCCGCGTCGTCCTACTTCATGAAGTCCCCGCCGGTGCAGTACTTCGACGACGAGGCCCTGGCCAACGTCGAGAAGTTCATCAAGGGCGAGGTCGAGCGCTGACCCTCCGAGGTCCGAGGCGTTTCACCTGACGAGGGTCCCCGCGGCACTGCCCGGGGGCCCTCGCCTTATGTGAGTCTTGCTGTCATGTCCGTCGTACGTGATCTGCGCGTACTGCTGCGCCTGCGCGACTTCCGGCGCCTGCTCACCGTCCGGCTGCTCTCGCAGTGCGCCGACGGCGTCTACCAGGTGGCCCTGGCCACGTACGTCGTCTTCTCCCCCGAGAAGCAGACCTCCCCCGCCGCCATCGCCTCCGCCATGGCCGTGCTCCTGCTCCCGTACTCCGTCGTCGGCCCCTTCGCGGGAGTCCTCCTGGACCGCTGGCAGCGCCGCCAGGTCTTCCTGTACGGCAACCTGCTCCGCGCGCTGCTCGCCGGCGGAACCGCCCTGCTCGTCCTGGCCGCCGTCCCCGACTGGCTCTTCTACGCCTCCGCCCTCTCCGTCACGGCGGTCAACCGCTTCGTCCTCGCCGGCCTCTCCGCCGCCCTGCCCCGGGTCGTCGACGACGAACGGCTCGTCCTCGCCAACTCCCTCTCCCCCACCGCCGGCACCCTCGCCGCCACCCTCGGCGGCGGCCTCGCCTTCGGCGTCCGGCTGCTCGCGGACGGCTCCGACGCGGCCGTCGTCGCCCTCGGCGCCGTCCTCTACCTCGGCGCGGCCCTCGCCTCGCTGCGCATCCCGCGCCCGCTCCTCGGCCCCGACCCGGACCAGGTGCCGCCGCGGCTCTCCGCGGCGCTCGCCTCCACCGCCCGGGGCCTCGCCGCCGGACTGCGCCACCTCGCGGAACGGCGCCCCGCCGCCCGGGCGCTCACCGCTGTCGGCCTGATGCGCTTCTGCTACGGCGCGCTGCTCGTGACCGTGCTGATGCTCTGCCGGTACGCCTGGAGCACCACCGAGTCCGAGGGGCTGGGGCTCCTGGGGATCGCCGTCGCCGCCTCCGGCGCGGGCTTCTTCGCCGCAGCCGTCCTCTCGCCCTGGGCGGTGGGGCGGTTCGGCCCGTTCGGGTGGATGATCGTGTGCTCGGCCTCGGCCGCCGTCCTCGTCCCGGCGCTCGCCCTGCCGTTCGCGCCCGCGCCGTTCCTCGTCGCCGCCTTCGTTCTGGGCCTCGCCACCCAGGGAGCGAAGATCGCGACCGACACCGTGGTCCAGACGCACGTGGACGACGCCTTCCGGGGGCGCGTCTTCTCCCTGTACGACGTGCTGTTCAACGTCGCCTTCGTGGCGGCGGCGGGGGTCGCCGCCCTGATGCTGCCGCCCGACGGCCGCTCGCCGCTGCTGATCGTGCTGGTGGCGGCCGGCTACGCGGTGATTGCCCTGCTGCTGCGCGGTGAGCGCGCGGAACGGTGATGTTTCACGTGAAACACCGGCCGGGGCGCTCCGCCGGGCGGTGTTTCACGTGAAACATGGCCCGCGCGTCAGTCGCGCGCGGCCCACCACTCCTTGAGCGCGGCGACCGCCTGCTCGTGCTCCATCGGACCGTTCTCCAGGCGGAGCTCCAGGAGGAACTTGTACGCCTGCCCGACGGCCGGTCCCGGCTTGATGTCCAGGATCTCCTGGATCTGGTTGCCGTCGAGGTCCGGGCGGATCGAGTCCAGCTCCTCCTGCTCCTGGAGCTGGGCGATGCGGGTCTCCAGGCCGTCGTAGGCGCGGGAGAGCGCGGACGCCTTGCGCTTGTTGCGCGTGGTGCAGTCCGAGCGGGTCAGCTTGTGCAGGCGCGAGAGGAGCGGGCCGGCGTCGCGGACGTAGCGGCGCACGGCCGAGTCGGTCCACTCGCCCGTCCCGTACCCGTGGAAGCGCAGGTGCAGCTCCACCAGGCGCGAGACGTCCTTGACCATCTCGTTGGAGTACTTCAGCGCGGTCAGGCGCTTCTTGGTCATCTTGGCGCCCACCACCTCGTGGTGGTGGAAGGAGACCCGGCCGTCCTTCTCGAAACGGCGGGTGCGCGGCTTGCCGATGTCGTGGAGGAGCGCGGCGAGGCGCAGCACCAGGTCGGGGCCGTCCTCCTCCAGGTCGATCGCCTGGTCGAGGACGGTGAGGGAGTGCTCGTACACGTCCTTGTGCCGGTGGTGCTCGTCGCTCTCCAGCCGCAGCGCGGGCAGCTCGGGGAGGACGTGCTCGGCGAGGCCGGTCTCGACGAGCAGGCCGAGGCCCTTCCGCGGGTGGGCGGAGAGCAGCAGCTTGTTCAGTTCGTCCCGGACGCGCTCGGCGGAGACGATCTCGATCCGGTCCGCCATCTCCGTCATCGCGGTGACGACCTCGGGGGCGACCTCGAAGTCGAGCTGGGCGGCGAAGCGGGCGGCCCGCATCATGCGCAGCGGGTCGTCGGAGAAGGACTCCTCGGGCGTGCCGGGGGTGCGCAGCACCCGGGCGGCGAGGTCCTCCAGGCCGCCGTACGGGTCCACGAACTCCTTCTCGGGGAGGGCCACGGCCATCGCGTTGACGGTGAAGTCGCGCCGGACGAGGTCCTGCTCGATGGAGTCGCCGTAGGAGACCTCGGGCTTGCGGGAGGTGCGGTCGTACGCCTCGGAGCGGTACGTCGTGACCTCGATCTGGTAGCCGTCCTTCTGCGAGCCGACGGTCCCGAAGGCGATCCCGACCTCCCAGACGGCGTCGGCCCAGGGGCGGACGATCTTCAGGACGTCCTCGGGGCGGGCGTCCGTGGTGAAGTCCAGGTCGTTGCCGAGCCGGCCGAGGAGGGCGTCCCGTACCGAGCCGCCGACCAGGGCGAGGCGGAATCCGGCCTCCTGGAAACGGCGCGCGAGGTCGTCGGCGACAGGGGACACGCGCAGCAGTTCGCTGACGGCGCGGCGCTGCACCTGGCTCAGTTCGGTCGAGGTGTCTTCGTTGGCGTTCGGCACAACAGAAAAGGGTACGTGCCCCGCCCCACCGCGACGTCCCCGTTTTCCCGGCCCCGCCCCACGGGCCCCGCCACCCCGGCGGAAGTCGTCTGTGGGGTTCCTGTGAAAACGGCCTCTTCCCGGGCCATCGGCTGGAGGAGTCCCCGGCACCCGGCCCCGCCGTGCCTCGTTACCATGCCTGGACACAGCAACCGGGCACCACTGGCACCACCGACAACGACGAGGACGGGCGAACGCGTGGCTGAGGCGGCAGCTTTCCAGGGAACCGGTCCCTCACCTGCCCGCCGATGGCTGCGGCGCACCCTCACCGTCGCCGTCGGAGCGCCGCTCCTCGCCGGTCTCCTCCACCATCCGTCGGCGTCGGCGCGGGCACCGGAGGAGGGCCAGGTGTCGCGGACGGTGGATGTGTCGATCGACACGCTCACCCCGAACGCCCCGGTCGAGGGGGACACCGTCACCGTCACGGGGACGATGACCAACCGCGGCAAGCGGGCGATCACCGACGCCACGGTGAACCTGCGGGTCGGCCCGCGGATGGACAGCCGCAGCGAGATCGACCAGGTCGCCCGGCGGAAGGGCTTCCGTTCGGACAGCGACCCGCAGCCGCTGGAGACCCCCGAGATCGACGTCCCCCGGCTGGACGTCGGTGTCTCCCGCGACTTCCGGATCTCCGTGCCGGTGTCCAAGCTGGGTCTCGACGACGAGGGCGGCGTGTACCAGCTGGGCGTCTCGGTCACCGGGCAGACCTCCGACGCGCGGTACGACCGCGTCCTCGGCATCGAGCGGACCTTCCTGCCGTACCAGCCGGAGCCGACGGACAAGCGGACCCAGCTCACGTACCTCTGGCCGCTGATGTCCTCGGCGCACATCTCGGCCGACACCGCCCCGGACGACCAGCAGACCCCCGTCTTCCAGGACGACGACCTGGCCGCGGAGCTCCGCCCGGGCGGCCGGCTCGACGAGCTGGTCACCCTGGGCCAGGGCCTCCCGGTCACCTGGGTGATCGACCCCGACCTGCTCGCCTCCGTCGACGCCATGGCCAACGGCTACCGGGTGAAGGACGGCACCGGCCACACCGCGGGCACGGAGGCGAACAGGAAGCTGGCCGAGCGCTGGCTCGGCATGCTGGAAAAGGCGGTGCAGGGCCGCAAGGTGGTCGCGCTGCCCTTCGCCGACCCCGACCTCGCGTCCCTCGCCCACCACGGCAAGGCCGTCCCCGGCTCGCTGGAACACCTCCAGTCTGCGACGGAGCTGGCCGGATCGACCGTCGAGACGATCCTCCACGTCCAGCCGGCCACCGACTTCGCCTGGCCGGTCGAAGGGGCCGTCGATCCCTCGATCATGTCGGTCGCGACCTCGGCCGGGGCCCGCAAGGTGATCGCCCGCAGCGACAGCATCGAGGACGACGACCTCTCGTACACGCCGACCGCGGCCCGCCCCCTGGGCGGCGGGACGACGGCGGTGGTGAGCGACGCGGAGCTGTCGACCGCCTTCCAGGGCGACATGGTCCGCTCCGAGAACGCGACGCTCGCCGTGCAGGAGTTCCTGGCGCAGACCCTCGCGATCACCCTGGAGCAGCCGCAGGACCAGCGCAGCGTCGTGGTGGCGCCGCAGCGCCGCCCCACCGTGGCACAGGCGCAGGCGATGGCCGCGGCGGTGCGCGGGCTCGCGGCGCGCCGCTGGACGCAGCCGCTCGACCTGGTCGCCGCGGCGGCGGTCAAGCCCGACCCGGACGCCTCCACCACGGTGCCGCGCGGCTCGCAGTACCCGAAGCAGCTCCGGGAGAGCGAGCTTCCGGTGCAGGCGTTCCGGGACATGAAGACCACCCGCGACGAGCTGGACGACTTCAAGGTCGTCCTCACGGACGCGACCCGCGTCGTGCCGCCGGTCGGCAACGCGATCAACCGGGAGATGTCGACGTCCTGGCGCGGCCGGGCGAGCGCGGCGGCGATCTACCGCGTCGACGTCCGGGAGGTCCTGCAGCGGCTCACCAAGAGCGTGGTCCTCGTCGACAAGTCCGACCTGACCCTCTCGGGTCGCAGCGCGACCATCCCGGTCACGGTGCAGAACAAGCTGCTCCAGGACGTGGAGGGGCTGGTCCTGCGGCTGTCCTCCAGCAACAAGACACGGCTGAAGGTCGACGGCGAGGGCTCGGCGGAGCTGCCCATCACGGTCCGCGCCGGGCACAGCCAGTCGGTGAAGTTCCCCGCCTCGGCCAACGCCAACGGCCAGGTCTCGATGACCGCCCAGCTCTACACGGTGGACGGCACGCCCTACGGCGCCCCGATGACCTTCACCGTGCGGGTCTCCGAGATGACCCCGACGGTGATGCTGGTCATCGCCGGCGGTGTGCTGCTGCTCGTCCTCGCGGGCGTCCGCATGTACACCCAGCGCAAGCGCCTGGCCGCCCGCGCCGCCGAGGCGGAAGCGGAGGCCGAAGCCGAGAACCGGGCCGACGTCGAGGCCGGGATCGAGGCGGAGGCCGAGCACCGGGCCGAAGCCGAGGCCGGGACCGAAGCCGGGGTCCAGGTCGCGGCCGAACCGGCCGGCGCCGACGCCGGCACGGCCGGCCGAGCCGGGCACCCGAGTGACCCGGACGCGGACACCGGCTCCGAAAGCGGCGACCCGTCGGGCCCGGGTGAGAAAGTGGACCGTTGAGCGATGTCGTGGCCGGTCGGCCGGGGACGATGAGGTGGGGTATCCATGAACGCGCCGTACGACGCTGACCGCGGCCAGGGTGCGGGCGGCGCCGCACCGTCCGGCGGCACGCCCCCGGCACCCGGCCCGCAGGGCGGGCAGCCGGCCCCGCCGCCCCCGCCGCAGGGGCAGCAGCACCCCGGCTACCCGCCGCAGCAGCCCTACGGGCAGGCCCCCTACGGGCAGGCTCCGTACCAGGCGCCGCCGCAGGACCCGTCCGCGCACCCCGAGAACCCGTACGCCCAGGACCCCTACGTCCAGGACGCCTACGCCCACGACCCGTACCGGGCCCAGGACCTGTCCGCGCAGGACCCGGTGGGCGAGGCGCTGTACGACCGCGCCGCCCACCCGCCGCCCCCGCCGGGCACGTACCAGGACCCCGCCGCGCTCTACCAGCAGCCCGCCGCGCCCCCGTACGCTCCGGACCCGCGGGTCTGGGCGCACACCCCGGCGCCCGAGCCCGAGGGTCCGTCGCGCCACCTGCCGTACGGCGACGACGCCCGCACGGTCCAGTTCACCGGCGTCGACGACCTGGTGACCCGGGCGAGCGAGGACGACCGGCCCGGACAGGACGCCTTCGCCCACCTCTACCGCGACCAGCAGGGCCAGGTGCCCGGCCCCGCAGCGGAGCCCGATCCGCTGCCGGCGCCCGCGCCGAAGCGGACCGGCCGCGCCTCCGGGCTGCTGAAGTCGAGCGCCGTGATGGCCGCCGGCACCCTCGTCTCCCGGCTCACCGGCTTCGTCCGCTCGCTGGTCATCACCGGCGCCCTCGGCGCCGCGCTGCTCGGCGACGCCTTCACCGTCGCGTACACCCTGCCGACGATGATCTACATCCTCACCGTCGGCGGCGGCCTCAACTCGGTCTTCGTGCCGCAGCTGGTCCGCTCGATGAAGGACGACGAGGACGGCGGAGAGGCGTACGCCAACCGGCTGCTCACCCTCGTCATGGTGGCGCTCGGCCTGATCGTGGTCGCCGCCGTCTTCGCGGCGCCCGTCCTGATCCGGCTGATGTCGAACACCATCGCCGACGACGCCGCCGCGAACAGCGTCGCGGTCACCTTCGCCCGCTACTGCCTGCCCACCATCTTCTTCATGGGCGTGCACGTGGTGATGGGCCAGATCCTCAACGCCCGCGGCAAGTTCGGCGCGATGATGTGGACCCCGGTCCTCAACAACATCGTCATGATCATCACCTTCGGCCTGTTCATCTGGGTCTACGGCACCTCCGCCGAGTCCCACATGGGCGTCCAGACCATCCCCGACGAGGGCATCCGGCTCCTCGGCGTCGGCACCCTGCTCGGCCTCGTCGTCCAGGCGCTGGCGATGATCCCGTACCTGCGCGAGGCGGGCTTCCGCTTCCGGCCCCGCTTCGACTGGAAGGGCCACGGCCTCGGCAAGACCGTGAAGCTGGCCAAGTGGACCGTCCTGTTCGTCCTCGCCAACCAGGCGGGCGTCCTGGTCGTCACCCAGCTCGCCACCGCGGCCGGCGAGGAGTCCGGCAAGAACGGCGCCGGCTTCCTGGCGTACTCCAACGCGCAGCTGATCTGGGGCATGCCGCAGGCCATCATCACGGTCTCCGTCATGGCCGCCCTGCTGCCCCGGATCTCCCGCGCCGCCAGCGACGATGACCCGGCCGCCGTCCGCGACGACATCTCCCAGGGCCTGCGCAACTCCGCCGTCGCCATCGTCCCGGTCGCCTTCGCCTTCCTGGCCCTCGGCGTCCCGATGTGCACCCTGCTGTACGCCTCCAGCGGCGTCGAGGCCGCCCAGGGCATGGGCTTCATCCTGATGGCGTTCGGCCTCGGCCTGATCCCGTACTCGGTGCAGTACGTGGTCCTCCGCGGCTTCTACGCCTACGAGGACACCCGCACCCCCTTCTACAACACGGTCATCGTCGCCGCCGTCAACGCGGCGGCCTCCGCGCTCTGCTACGTCGTGCTGCCCGCCCAGTGGGCCGTGGTCGGCATGGCCGGCTCCTACGGCCTCGCCTACGCCGTCGGCGTCGGCATCGCCTGGCGCCGGCTCCGCAACCGCCTCGGCGGCGACCTGGACGGCGCCCACGTCCTGCGCACCTACGCCCGCCTCTGCATGGCGTCGCTGCCGGCCGCGGTGCTGGCCGGCGCCGCCGGATTCGGCCTGCTGAAGCTGCTCGGCGAGGGCGCCCTCGGGTCGCTGGTCGCGCTCGTCGTCGGCGGCGCCGTGCTCCTCGGGGTCTTCTTCGTCGCCGCGCGCCGGATGCGGATCACCGAACTGAACACCCTCGTGGGCATGGTGCGGGGACGCCTGGGACGCTGATCCCGTCCCCCAGGACAACCATCGGGGGGAACCGTGTGTCGTGCATAGCGTCCGACTGTGGGCACAATTGGCTTGGCTGTTGGATGTGGCGCAACGGATGGGGAGGCAGGAACGACGGTGGCGGAACGTAGCACGGCTGCCGTCGACGTGGCCGACAACAGCGGAGACGACCCGCTGACCGCGCAGGCGGACACGGCCGCGACCGACGGGGTGGCGGAAGAGCGGAAGACGTCGGAGGAGCCCGCCGGGGCCCCCGAACAGAAGGCGGTCGAACGGAAGAACGGCGAACAGCCCTCCCTCACAGCGCCCGAACTCCACAGCGGCCACAAACTGGCCCGGCGCTACCGCCTGGAGGAATGCGTCACCCGTCTGGACGGATTCAGCAGCTGGCGTGCCGTCGACGAGAAGCTGCGGCGCGCCGTCGGCGTGCACCTGCTCCCCGCCGACCACCCGCGCGCCCGCTCCGTGCTGGCCGCCGCCCGCTCGGCGGCCCTCCTCGGCGACCCCCGGTTCGTCCAGGTCCTCGACGCCGTCGAGGAGAACGACCTCGTCTACGTCGTCCACGAATGGCTTCCGGACACCACCGAGCTGACCGCGCTCCTCGCCGACGGCCCGCTCCCCGCCCACGACGCCTACCAGCTCGTCACGCAGGTCTCCCAGGCCATGGCCGCCGCGCACCGCGAGGGCCTGGCCCACCTGCGCCTCACCCCCAGCGCCGTCCTGCGCAGCTCGACCGGCCAGTACCGCATCCGCGGCCTCGCCGTGAACGCCGCCCTGCGCGGCATCACCGCCGACCGCCCGCAGCGCACCGACACCGAGGCCATCGGTGCCCTCCTCTACGCGGCGCTCACCCAGCGCTGGCCGTACGAGAGCGACGCCTACGGCCTCTCCGGACTCCCCAAGGGCGTCGGCCTCATCCCGCCGGACCAGGTGCGCGCCGGCGTCCACCGCGGCCTCTCCGAGATCGCCATGCGCGCCCTCGCCAACGACGGTGCCACCGCGTCCCGTCAGGAACCGCCCTGCACCACGCCGGACGAACTCGCCAAGGCCGTCGCCGCGATGCCCCGCGTCAAGCCGCCGGAGCCCGAGTTCCCCGCACCCTCCGAGTACCAGCGCACCACGTACCAGCAGGGCACGTACGGACGCCCCCAGCCGCGCCCGATGGTCACCCAGCCCATCCCGCAGCCGCCGGCGCCACTGGAGAGCCGCACGGGCAAGGCCCTGAAGTGGGCCGTCGGCGCGCTCCTCATCGCCGCCCTGGGCCTGGGCAGTTGGCAGATCGCCGACCGGCTGCTACCCAAGGAGACCAAGGACGAGACGCCGGTCGTCCAGCCCACGACCGACGAGAAGCCCGAGCCGCCGAAGCAGCTCGCCATCGAGTCCGCCTACGACTTCGACCCGTTCAGCGACGACGGCCGGGAGAGCCCCGGCGACGTCCCGAAGGCGTACGACGGGGACCCCGGCACGTACTGGCAGACGATGGACTACATCGGGTTCTCGAAGTTCGGGAACCTGAAGGACGGCGTGGGCGTCGTCGTCGACCTGGGCAAGGAGCAGGAAGTCGACTCGGTCGACGTCTCCTTCGTCGGCCGGACCTCCGTGGAGCTGCGCACCGCTCCCGCCGGCACGTCCTCCGCCCCCACGTCGCTCGACTCGTTCACCACCCAGGCGTCGGACACCGGGTCCACGCTGACGCTGAAGCCCGGCAAGCCGGTGACGACCCGCTACGTGCTCGTCTGGCTGACGGACCTGCCCGCCAGCGAGACCGGCAACTACCGCGGCAAACTCGCCGAGATCAAGGTCATGGGCTGACGTCCACAGGGGGAGGGGCTGGCACCGTTGGACCGTCCGATAGACGCCGCAGACGACCGGGAACTCCTGGCGCGTCATGTCGCCGGGGACCCGGACGCCTTCGGTGAGCTCGTACGGCGCCACCGCGACCGCCTGTGGGCGGTGGCGCTCCGTACCCTGGGCGACCGCGAGGAGGCCGCCGACGCCGTCCAGGACGCCCTCCTCTCGGCCTTCCGGGCGGCCCACACCTTCCGGGGCCAGTCGGCCGTCACGACCTGGCTCCACCGCATCACCGTCAACGCCTGCCTGGACCGCCTGCGGAAGAGCGCCGGCCGCAGGACCTCGCCGGTGAACGACGCCGACCGCTTCGAGCAGCTCCTCGAACCGCACGAGTCCGCCGAGGCACCCGCCGAGCGCGAGGACCTCCACCGGCAGCTCCTCGCGGCGCTCGCCACCCTCGCCCCCGACCAGCGCGCCGCGCTCGTCCTCGTCGACATGCAGGGATATCCGGTCGCAGAGGCGGCCCGTATCCTCGGCGTTCCCACCGGCACGGTGAAGAGCCGCTGCGCACGCGGCAGGGCCCGGCTGCTGCCGATGCTCACTCATCTGCGCGCGGACACGGTGGGTAACGAGGCTCCCGAAGGGGGAAGGAACCGGACGCCGGGGGCATCCGTCCCACCGGTGTCGGGGCCGACGGAAACCGGACCGATCGATCCAGCTGCTGTGAAGGGCGGAGGTGGGCGCGCGTGACCACGACCGACAAGGCCGACACAGCACAGCACCCGGACGTCTCGGAGATCTCCGACCTGACCGAGGGACTGCTCCCCCCGAGCCGTTCCGCCACGATCCGCCGGCACCTCGACGGCTGTCCCCTCTGCGCCGATGTCCGCAGCTCCCTCGAAGAGATCCGCGGACTTCTCGGCACCCTCCCGGGCCCGCCGCGCATGCCCGCCGAGATCGCCGGCCGGATCGACGCCGCGCTCGCCGCCGAGGCGCTGCTCGACGCCACGGCTCCGGAGTCCTCCCGGGCTGTTTCACGTGAAACCACGGACGCCCAGGACGATGTTTCACGTGAAACACCGCGGACGGCGTCCGAGGCCCGCGCCGTCGGCGGGCGGACCGGGGCGACCGACCGCCCGCAGGGCCGCCCCGCAGCCGCCACCGGTCCCGCTGGGCGCGGACGCGCCCGCCGCCGGGGGCGTATCGCCGCCCTCGCGGGGATCGGCGGCACGCTCGTCGCCGCGTTCTGCGCCGTCACCCTCTACGCACTCAGCCAGAACGGTTCGCCGGACGGTCACGGGGCCACGGCGGACACCGCGGCGAGCGGGCGGGTGAGCAGCTTCTCCGGCGAGCCGGTCGAGGACCGCGTCCGGGGCCTGCTCACGGGCGACCTCACCGCCCGGGCCCCGAGGGCGGAGCAGCCCGAATCGCTCGCGGCCGAGAAGACACAGGACGTCGGCCCCGCCCAGCGGAACAGCGGCGCGGCCCTCCCCGGCTGTGTCGTGGCGGGCACCGGACGCCAGGACCCCGTCCTGGCCTCGGAGCGCGGCGAGTTCGACGGTGTCGCCGCGTATCTGCTCGTCCTCCCCGACCGGGCCGACACCGACCGGGTCGACGCGTACGTCGTGGCCGCCTCCTGCACCGGGGACACCCCGGGCCGGCTGCTCCAGACGGCCTCCTACCCGAAGCCCTGAGCCACCCGTCCCCCTTCCTCGACGGCTCCTCCACGACTCCTCGACGGCTCCGCGGCGTGGCGTCCGTCTCACGCGCGCGTCTCACTCTCCGTCTCACCCACGCGCCGCGCGGCGCCCTCGGGAATGCTGGCCCCTTAGGATCCGTTGGGTGGGGTGAGAGTGACCGAGACACCGCCCCGTAGGCAGTAGGCAGTCTGCAGAGACGAGGAAGAAACCCGTGAGCGACGTCCGTAACGTGATCATCATCGGCTCGGGGCCCGCGGGATACACCGCCGCGCTCTACACGGCCCGCGCGTCGCTGAACCCGCTGGTCTTCGAAGGCGCCGTGACCGCCGGTGGCGCCCTGATGAACACCACCGAGGTCGAGAACTTCCCCGGTTTCCGTGACGGCATCATGGGCCCGGACCTCATGGACAACATGCGGGCGCAGGCCGAGCGCTTTGGTGCCGAGCTCGTCCCGGACGACGTCGTCGCCGTGGACCTCACCGGTGAGATCAAGACCGTCACCGACACCGCCGGCACCGTGCACCGCGCCAAGGCCGTCATCGTCACCACCGGCTCGCAGCACCGCAAGCTGGGTCTGCCGAACGAGGACACTCTCTCCGGCCGCGGCGTCTCCTGGTGCGCCACCTGCGACGGCTTCTTCTTCAAGGACCAGGACATCGCCGTCGTCGGCGGCGGCGACACCGCGATGGAGGAGGCGACCTTCCTCTCGCGCTTCGCCAAGTCGGTGACGATCGTCCACCGCCGTGACACCCTGCGCGCCTCCAAGGCGATGCAGGAGCGCGCCTTCGCCGACCCGAAGATCAAGTTCGCCTGGGACAGCGAGGTCGCCGAGATCCACGGCGACCAGAAGCTCACCGGTCTGACCCTGCGCAACACCAAGACGGGCGAGACCAGCGAGCTGCCGGTGACCGGTCTGTTCATCGCCGTGGGCCACGACCCGCGGACCGAGCTCTTCAAGGGCCAGCTGGACCTCGACGAGGAGGGCTACCTCAAGGTCGCCGCCCCGTCCACCCGCACCAACCTGACGGGTGTCTTCGGCGCCGGTGACGTCGTCGACCACACCTACCGCCAGGCCATCACGGCCGCCGGTACCGGCTGCTCCGCCGCGCTCGACGCCGAGCGCTTCCTGGCCGCCCTCGCCGACAGCGAGAAGCTGGCCGAGACCCCCGCGGTCTGACCCGACTCCCCACCCCACACCCCGCGAAGTTAAGGAGGCCGCCGTGGCCGGCGCCCTGAAGAACGTGACCGACGCTTCCTTCGAAGAGGACGTCCTCAAGAGCGACAAGCCCGTCCTGGTGGACTTCTGGGCGGCCTGGTGCGGCCCGTGCCGTCAGATCGCCCCGTCGCTGGAGGCCATCGCGGCCGAGCACGGCGAGATCGAGGTCGTGAAGCTCAACATCGACGAGAACCCGGCCACGGCCGCCAAGTACGGCGTCATGTCCATCCCGACGCTCAACGTCTACCAGGGCGGCGAGGTCGTGAAGACCATCGTCGGCGCCAAGCCGAAGGCCGCGATCCTGCGCGACCTGGAGCCCTTCGTCCAGGCGAAGTGACCCCGCACTGTTTCACGTGAAACGGCCCGCCCCCGGAACAGGGGCGGGCCGTTTCGCTTGCGCGGGGCCGGTTCACCGTTTCGCTTGCGCGAGGGCCGGGGTCACAGCGGCCGGAGCGCCGGTTCCTTCTGGACCGCGCCGAGCAGCCGGTCCAGGGCCATCTCGACGTCCTCCTTCCAGGAGAGCGTCGTCCGCAGTTCCAGGCGGAGCCGGGGAAAGGCGGGGTGCGGCCGTACGGTCTTGAAGCCGACGGCGAGCAGGTGGTCGGCCGGCAGCACACAGGCCGGTTCTTTCCAGCGGGCGTCGCCGAACGCCTCGATCGCCTTGAACCCCCGCCGCAGCACGTCCTTCGCGACCGTCTGCACCAGCACCCGGCCCAGCCCCTGTCCCTGGTACTCCGGCATGATCCAGCCCGTCATCAGCTGGACGGCGTCGGCCGCCACCGGGCTCGTGGGGAAGGCCGTCGACCGCGGCACATAGGCCGGGGGAGCGTAGAGCACATAGCCGACCGGCACCTCGTCCACGTACGCGACCCGGCCGCAGGACCCCCACTCCAGCAGGACGGCGGAGATCCACGCCTCCTTCTCGGCCTCCGCGCGCGCCGCCCTCACGGCGGCCTCCCCGCTCACCGGATCCAGCTCCCAGAAGACACAGGACCGGCAGCGCTTCGGAAGGTGCGGAAGATTGTCCAGTGTGAGCGGTACGAGCCGACGCCCCACGGCTGCCCCTCGCTTCCCTGGCCGCCGGACGGCCATCGAGCACGGATACGGCTCTCGGAATCGTAACCAGCGGGCTGTCGGGGCGACACCGCACACAGGCAAAGGGCGGGTCGCGTCCCGATGGCGAACGGAACACGACCCGCCCTGGAGGGGTCCGCAGGACGACTACGCGTCGTCCTCCTCATCCCCCTCCTGCTCGGCCTTCAGCCTGCGCTTCACGTTGTCCTCGCCGGGAGCCAGCGTGGAGAGGATCCGGTCCAGGTCCTCCACGGAGGCGAACTCGACGACGATCTTGCCCTTCGACTGCCCCAGGTCGACCTTCACCCGGGTCTCGAACCGGTCGGAGAGCCGGGTGGCCAGGTCCGAGAGGACCGGCGAGACGCGGCCGCCGGCCCGGGGCTTCCGCGTCTTGGCGGCGGCCGGCTCCTCGAAGCTCATGAGCCGCACGATCTCCTCGACCGAACGGACCGAAAGCCCCTCGGCGACGATCCGCTGCGCCAGCTGGTCCTGCGCCTCCGGGTCCTCCACACCGAGGAGGGCCCGGGCGTGGCCGGCCGAGAGCACCCCGGCGGCGACCCGGCGCTGGACCGCTGGGGAGAGCCGCAGCAGCCGCAGCGTGTTGGAGACCTGCGAGCGCGAGCGTCCGATCCGGTCGGCGAGCTGGTCGTGGGTGCAGTTGAAGTCGGTGAGCAGCTGCTCGTAGGCGGCGGCTTCCTCCAGCGGGTTCAGCTGGGCCCGGTGGAGGTTCTCCAGGAGCGCGTCCAGGAGCATCTTCTCGTCGTCGGTGGCCCGGACGATCGCGGGGATGGTCCGCAGGCCGGCCTCGTCGGAGGCCCGCCAGCGCCGCTCGCCCATGATCAGTTCAAAGCGTCCGCCCTCGGTCTTGCGGACGACCACGGGCTGAAGCAGGCCGACCTCCTTGATGGAGGTGACCAGCTCGGCGAGGGCGTCCTCGTCGAAGACCTTTCGCGGCTGCTGCGCGTTGGGGACGATGTCGCCGATCGGGATCTCGGTGAAGTACGCCCCGGCGACCAGCGCCGGCCCGGTCTCCTCCGGTACGGCGGCGGTCTCGGGCTGCGGCGCTCCCTGGGGGAACAGGCGTGCCGCGCCGCTCCCGGGGAGCGTGGAGACGGCGCCGGTCTCCGGCGCCTGCGGGTCCTGGGGGGCGCCGGCGAACAGCGCGCCGAGCCCCCGCGGTCCCAGTCCCCTACGTCGGTCGCTCACTGAAGTTCCTCCGCCATGCTGTGCTGGTTGTTCTGGTGCCCCACGCGGCCGTGCTGCTGGGGCTCGTAGTGGACGGCGACGCCCCGGAAGGCGATCTCGCGCGCCGCTTCGATGTACGACAGCGCTCCGCTGGAGCCGGGGTCGTAGGTGATCACGGTCTGGCCGTAGCTGGGCGCCTCGGAGATGCGGACGGACCGCGGGATGCTGGTCCGGAGCACCTCCTTCCCGAAGTGGGTGCGGACCTCCTCGGCGACCTGCGAGGCGAGCCGGGTCCGGCCGTCGTACATGGTCAGGAGGATCGTCGAGACGTGCAGCGTCGGGTTGAGGTGCCCGCGGACCAGGTCGACGTTCTTCAGGAGCTGCCCCAGGCCCTCCAGCGCGTAGTACTCGCACTGGATCGGGATCAGCACCTCGGCGCCCGCCACCAGGGCGTTCACCGAGAGCAGGCCGAGGGACGGCGGACAGTCGATCAGGACGTAGTCCAGCGGCTGCTCGTACGCCTGGATCGCCCGCTGGAGCCGGCTCTCCCGCGCCACCATCGACACCAGCTCGATCTCCGCGCCGGCCAGGTCGATCGTGGCCGGGGCGCAGAAGAGACCTTCGACGTCCAGGACCGGCTGGACCACCTCGGAGAGCGGCCGGCTGTCGACGAGGACGTCGTAGATGGAGGGGACGTCGGCGTGGTGGTCGATGCCCAGCGCCGTGGAGGCGTTGCCCTGCGGGTCCAGGTCGATGACGAGGACACGGGCGCCGTGCAGCGCCAGCGAGGCGGCCAGGTTGACGGTCGTGGTCGTCTTGCCCACGCCGCCCTTCTGGTTGGCCACCACGATGATGCGGGTCTGCTCGGGACGGGGCAGTCCCTCCCCGGCCCGGCCCAGCGCCTCTACAGCCATCTGAGCGGCACGGCCAATGGGGGTGTCGTCCATCGGGGGCGGTGTTTCACGTGAAACATCCTCCCCCGCCGATTCGGTTCGGGGACCGGGGACCGGATCGGTCATCGGTCCCGCGATGTTGGCGTCGGACCGCAAGGATTCACTCTCCTCGGCATCAAGCTCGCGATGGGAAGAGCCTGCCATGCCCGCGGGGTCCGGAACCAGCGAGGTCGGTGGATCTGTGGGTGAATCCACCTCTGTGGAAAACTCCGTAACCCTCGCGGGTGGCTTCACACGGGGTCGGCGGTCCCGGGGGGTGGCAGCCGCACGCCCGCGGCTGATGATGCCCTGGAGCAGGGAGCGACGTTTCACGTGAAACACGATGCCCCTGCGGTCCGGCCGGGACCGGCCGACACTCCGTGAAAGCGGACGAATGCGGCGCTCAGCGGCGCCGGCGGGTCTTGCTCGTCCGGGCGGCCTTGGCCCGCTTCGCCGCGAACCGCACACCGCCGGGGCTCTCCCCGACCTCGACCCGGACCACGGTGGACATCGGATCGACGATCCCCTCGCCGACGTGGTGCACGGAGGTCTCCACCACGCCCAGCTTGGACAGCGCGGCCCGGGCGGCGTCCAGCTCCTCCTGTGCGGTGTCGCCCTTCAGCAGCAGCATCTCGCCGTAGGGGCGGAGCAGCGGAACGCCCCAGCCCGCCAGCCGGTCCAGGGGTGCCACGGCCCGGGCGGTCACGACGTGGACCTGCGGCAGCTTGCCGAGCATCTCCTCGGCCCGGCCGCGCACGACGGTCACGTGGTCGAGGCCGAGCAGCTCCACGACCTCCTGGAGGAAGTTGATGCGGCGCAGCAACGGCTCCAGCAGCGTGATCTTCAGGTCGGGCCGCACCAGCGCCAGCGGGATGCCGGGCAGACCGGCACCGGAACCGACGTCGCACACCGTCACGCCCTCGGGGACGACCTCGGAGAGCACGGCGCAGTTCAGCAGGTGGCGCTCCCACAGGCGCGGGACCTCACGGGGGCCGATGAGCCCGCGCTTCACTCCGGCGTCCGCGAGCAGTTCGGCGTACCGCACGGCCTCGGGGAAGTACTCACCGAAGACCTTCCGTGCCTGCTCCGGCGCCTCGGGGAGCTCCGCTGCCTCCGTCACGGGGACCGTCCTTCCGTACCGCACGCGTACCGTGCGAGCGCACTGTGGTGGCTGAACTATCAGGCTGACAAAGATCGGCCCCGTCTGCGAACAGACGGGGCCGACGCGATGAGAGGGGTCAGGCAGGGAGGACGACGACGAAGCGCTGCGGCTCCTCGCCCTCGGACTCGCTGCGCAGACCGGCGGCGGCGACCGCGTCGTGCACGACCTTGCGCTCGAACGGGGTCATCGGGTCCAGCTTGACCGGCTGGCCGCTGGACTTCACCTCGTCCGCCGCCTTGGCGCCGATCTGCGCCAGCTCCGTGCGCTTCTGCGCGCGGAAACCGGCGATGTCGAGCATCAGCCGGCTGCGGTCACCGGTCTCGCGGTGGACCGCCAGGCGGGTCAGCTCCTGAAGCGCCTCCAGCACCTCGCCGTCGCGGCCCACGAGCTTCTGCAGGTCGCGGCTGCCGGAGTCGCTGATGATCGAGACCGCGGCCCGGTCCGCCTCGACGTCCATGTCGATGTCGCCGTCGAGGTCGGCGATGTCGAGCAGACCCTCAAGGTAGTCGGCCGCGATCTCACCCTCCTGCTCCAGGCGGGTCAGGGTGTCGCCACCCTCGGCGGCGGCGGAGGTGGTGCCTTCCGTCACGGATGGACTCCTTCTAGCTACGGGGAAGCTACGGGGCGCTTCTACTTCTTCGAGGACGGGTGCTTGGGCCGCTGCTGGCCCTTGCGCTGGCGGGAGCCGGAGTTGGCGCGGCTGCGGCCCTGGGCGCCGCCGCCCTTGGCGGGCGTCGCGGGCTTCTTCTCCAGCGAGGTCTTCGCCCCGGTGTCCTCGGCGGTCTCGCCCGCGGACTCCTCGGCGGTCTCCGCGACGGTCTCGTCGCCCTTGGCCTGCTGGGCGGCGGCCTGCCGCTGGGCCTTGGTCTGACGCTTGGGCTGCTGGCGCTTGGAGGCGGTGCCCTCGGCCTCGGCGACCGCGGTGTCGCTCTTCACGACGGTGCCGTCGGCCTGGGCGGCGAAGCCGGCCTTGGCGAGGGCGCCGATGAAGCGGCGCTCGTTCTCGTTGCGGTCGGAGCCCTTGGCGACGATCGCCTTGACGACGGCCTTGTGACGCCGGCTGCGGACCTCACCGTGGTGCGTGACGCTCTTCAGCAGGCGCTGCAGGTAGGAGTCCTGCGCCTTGCTGCCCGGGGTCGGGTTCTGGTTGATCACGTACATCTGCTGGCCCATGGTCCACACGTTGGTGGTCAGCCAGTAGACGAGGACACCGACGGGGAAGTTGATGCCCATGACGGCGAAGATCACCGGGAAGATGTACATGAGCATCTTCTGCTGCTGCATGTACGGGGTCTTCACCGTGAGGTCGACGTTCTTCATCATCAGCTGGCGCTGGGTGAAGAACTGCGAGGCCGACATCAGGACGATCATGATCGCGGTGACGATGCGGACATCGGTCAGCGAGGCGCCGAGGGCGGCCACCGCCTCGGGGGAGTCCATGAACTTCGAGGCGATCGGGGCACCGAAGATGTGCGCCTCACGGGCGCTGTCGACCAGCTCCTGGTTGAGGGCACCGATCTTCTTGCCCGACGCGATGTTGGACAGCACGTGGTACAGGGCGAAGAAGAACGGCGACTGGGCGAGGATGGGAAGGCACGAGGAGAGCGGGTTGGTGCCCGTCTCCTTGTACAGCTTCATCATCTCTTCGGACTGACGCTGCTTGTCGCTCTTGTAGCGCTCCTGGATCGCCTTCATCTTCGGCTGGAGCGCCTGCATGTTCCGGGTCGCCTTGATCTGCTTCACGAAGAGCGGGATCAGCGCGATACGGATCAGCACCACGAGGGACACGATCGACAGGCCCCAGGCCCAGCCCGTGTCGGGGCCGAAGATCGCCCCGTACAGCTTGTGGAACTGGACGATGACCCAGGAAACGGGCCAGGTGATGAAGCTGAACAGACTGGCAATCGTGTCCACTAATCAGGCTCCTTGAGCATTGGGCGAGGTCTCTGCGGCCGGGCTCGTCTCGGCGGAGATCCCGCCCTTGTCGCCGCGCAGCGCGTTCCTGAGCATCTCGTGCCAGCGCGGACGCTTCCGCGGGGGGACATGGTCCACTCCGCCGGGCGACCACGGGTTGCACCGCAGGATGCGCCAGGCGGTCAGGGCGATGCCCTTGATCGCGCCATGCCGGTCTATGGCCGTGAATCCGTAGTGGGAACACGACGGGTAGTACCGGCAGACGTCGCCCAGGAGCGGGCTGATCGTCCACTGGTACAGCTTGATGAGGGCGAGGAACGGGTACTTCATCGCGTACCCCCTCCCAGCAGCCGCTGGAGAGCGGCGTCCAGGTCGCGGGCCAGGTGGGCGTGGTCGGCGTCACCGGCTCCGGGCAACGCCCGTACGACCACCAGGCTACCGGGGGGCAGCGCGGACAGCCGGTCGCGGACGAGGTGGCGCAGACGACGCTTCACCTGGTTGCGGACGACCGCACCGCCCACGGCCTTGCTCACGACGAAACCCGCACGCGTCGGAGGAGCGCTCTCCCCAGGCGCGTGCGGGTCCGTGGCACCGCTACGCAGGTGGACGACGAGGAGCGGGCGACCGGCCCGGCGCCCTCGGCGTACCGCGGTTGCGAAGTCCTCGCGCCGCCTCAGCCGATTCTCGGTAGGCAGCACGTCATGACCTGTTTAGTGGATCAGGCGGACAGGCTCGCGCGACCCTTGGCACGGCGGTTCGCCAGGATGGCGCGGCCGGCACGGGTACGCATGCGCAGGCGGAAACCGTGGGTCTTCGCGCGACGACGGTTGTTCGGCTGGAAGGTGCGCTTGCTCACTCGGGGGCTCCAGAAATGATTCGGGTCATGGCGGGACATCGCCTGGCTGTCACCGTGCGCCCACGAGTAGCTCGCATACGCTCGAGTGCACCGCTACGCGACCACACTAGGTGATCTTTGCCCATCGGAGGCAGGCGGCAGCAGCCATCGACAACTCGACCTGGTTACGGTACGCGCGGTTACGCCATCCGGTCAAACCGACCCGTCAACGGGGCCCCTTGTGCACAGGCTGTGGACAACAACTTGAACCACGTCAGCCGCCGCGACTACCGTGACTGGACTCGACTGTCTCTTCCGTTCTGTTCCTGTCGTCCCGAGAACCACACATTCGTGGGACCTGCGAGAAAGCGTGCCCTGTGGCTGACGTACCTGCCGATCTTGCCGCAGTGTGGCCACGCGTGCTCGACCAGCTGCTGGGAGAAGGACAGCAGGGCATCGAGCCCAAGGACAAGCAGTGGATCGAGCGCTGCCAGCCGCTCGCGCTGGTCGCCGACACGGCCCTGCTCGCCGTCCCCAACGAATGGGGCAAGCGGGTCCTGGAGGGCCGGCTGGCCCCGCTGATCAGCGAGACCCTCAGCCGCGAGTGCGGGCGCCCGATCCGGATCGCGATCACCGTCGACGACTCCGTCGGCGACCAGCCCCCGGCGCCCTCCCCCGGCCGGCCGCAGCAGCCGCGCTACGACGAGCGCCCGCAGCCGGAGCCGTACGAGAAGTACGACGGGTACGGCCACCGGGCCATGCCCGACGACGGGCTGCCCACCGCGCGTCCCGCCTACCCGGACTACCCGCAGCCGCCCCGCCCGGAGCCGGGCGCCTGGCCGCGCACCCAGGAGGACCTCTCCTGGCAGCAGCCGCGCCTGGGCGGCTTCCCGGAGCGCGCCCCGTACACCGGCCCCGCGCCGGATCAGTCGGGGATGCCGCGCTACGACGAGCCGTCTCGCGGCTACGAGCAGCCGCAGCGGCCCGAGCGCGCCGAGCTGCCGGAGCCGCCGGGGGCCGGTCCGCGCCCCGGGCCCGGCGCGGGCGGCCAGGGCGTGGGGCCGGGCATCGGCCAGGGCTCCCTCGGCTCCTCCGGTACGGGCTCCGGCGGGCCCGGCGAGCCGCACGCGCGCCTGAACCCCAAGTACCTCTTCGACACCTTCGTCATCGGTTCCTCGAACCGGTTCGCCCACGCGGCCGCGGTCGCGGTGGCCGAGGCGCCGGCGAAGGCGTACAACCCGCTCTTCATCTACGGCGAGTCCGGGCTCGGCAAGACGCACCTGCTGCACGCCATCGGGCACTACGCGCGGAGCCTCTACCCCGGCACGCGCGTGCGGTACGTGAGCTCCGAGGAGTTCACCAACGAGTTCATCAACTCGATCCGCGACGGCAAGGGCGACGCCTTCCGCAAGCGTTACCGCGACGTGGACATCCTGCTCGTCGACGACATCCAGTTCCTCGCGAGCAAGGAGTCGACGCAGGAGGAGTTCTTCCACACCTTCAACACGCTCCACAACGCGAACAAGCAGATCGTGCTCTCCTCGGACCGGCCGCCGAAGCAGCTGGTGACCCTGGAGGACCGGCTGCGCAACCGCTTCGAGTGGGGTCTCACCACCGACGTGCAGCCGCCCGAGCTGGAGACGCGCATCGCGATCCTCCGCAAGAAGGCGGTGCAGGAGCAGCTGAACGCGCCGCCGGAAGTGCTGGAGTTCATCGCCTCCCGGATCTCGCGGAACATCCGTGAGCTGGAGGGCGCGCTGATCCGGGTGACGGCCTTCGCGAGCCTCAACCGGCAGCCGGTGGACCTGGGGCTGACGGAGATCGTCCTCAAGGACCTGATCCCGGGCGGCGAAGACTCCTCGCCGGAGATCACGGCGCCGGCCATCATGGCGGCCACGGCCGACTACTTCGGGCTGACGGTGGAGGACCTCTGCGGTTCCTCGCGCAGCCGGGTGCTGGTGACGGCCCGCCAGATCGCCATGTACCTCTGCCGGGAGCTCACGGACCTGTCGCTGCCGAAGATCGGCGCGCAGTTCGGCGGCCGGGACCACACGACCGTCATGCACGCGGACCGCAAGATCCGCGCGCTGATGGCGGAGCGCCGCTCCATCTACAACCAGGTCACCGAGCTGACCAACCGCATCAAGAACGGCTGACCGGCCCCAGCAGGACTTCAGCAGGGCCTCCGTAAGCCTTCCGTACGGCTTCCAGGGCGCCCCGGGACACCTCCCGGGGCGCCCTTCGGCGTTCCCGGGGGCGGGGCGGCTCGGTCGGCCCTCCGACGCGGGCGTTCCGGGCGACCGACGCGGACGTTCCGGGCGTCCGGGCGGCGGTTTCGGTGGCGTCGGGACGCCATCGGGAGGCCATCCGCCCGCCATGACCCGGATGGGCGTGTTCGATTACTCCGTTCCGGTGGCAGGTTCTCCACAGATTGGGGGATGATCTCCCGTCCACAGGGTGGGGACTGCCGAGTTATCCGGAATGTGTCCACAGGCCGGGCTGGTGACAGACCATCACGGCAGCTCAGAGGGGTGTGGATTTGTTGGCAACCGATCTCCACAGCCTGTGGATGAATCTTTCGTCCACAGGGGCTCCGGAGAGTTGTCCACCGGCTGCCCACAGGGACGGGTCGGTTGCCCACAGCTTCTCCACACCGCTGTCCACTGTTCGGCAACAAAACACCCCGCCTCACCGGCCGGAGTGAAAGGCGTCACACCAAGGGAGACGTTTGGCCTGTGGGGAACCTGGGGAAAGCTGGGGACAGCACTGGGGAGAACTACCCCCTGCCTGTGTATCGGGTGTGCAGAACTTTCTGATGTCCACAGAGAGCCGTGGTTGTCCACCGGTTCCACCCACAGGGGCAGTGGACAAAAAACCGGGCTTGACCTGCGCAGACGGCGTTATCCACCGTTTCCACAGGCCCTACTACTACTCCCACTCATAGTTAGCCCGGGAATCGTTTGGAAGCGGGGCCTGTGCACAACTCGGCGCCGGAGCCCCGACGTGCTCTCGTCACGACTTGACCCCGAGCCGCACCGAGTGTCGGCGGCGTACGTCAGACTGGATCCCGCAGTCGACGAAGAGCCAGCAACAAGCAGGAGGCGGTTCCGGTGAAGATCCGGGTGGAGCGCGATGTACTCGCGGAGGCGGTGGCGTGGGTGGCCCGCAGCCTTCCGGCCCGTCCGCCGGCGCCCGTTCTCGCGGGCCTTCTGCTGAAGGCCGAGGACGGCGCGCTGAGCTTCTCCAGCTTCGACTACGAGGTCTCCGCCCGCGTCTCCGTCGAGGCCGAGGTCGAGGAGGACGGCACCGTCCTCGTCTCCGGCCGCCTCCTCGCCGACATCTGCCGCGCCCTCCCCAACCGTCCGGTGGAGATCTCCACAGACGGTGTACGGGCGACCGTGGTCTGCGGCTCCTCCCGCTTCACCCTCCACACCCTCCCCGTGGAGGAGTACCCGGCGCTGCCGGAGATGCCCACCGCGACCGGCACCGTCCCCGGCGAGGTCTTCGCCGCCGCCGCCGCGCAGGTGGCCATCGCCGCCGGCCGTGACGACACGCTGCCCGTCCTCACCGGTGTGCGCATCGAGATCGAGGGCGACACGGTCACCCTGGCCTCCACCGACCGCTACCGCTTCGCGGTCCGCGAGTTCCTGTGGAAGCCGGAGTCCCCGGACGCCTCCGCCGTCGCCCTGGTGCCCGCGAAGACCCTCCTGGACACCGCCAAGGCGCTCACCAGCGGCGACACCGTCACCCTGGCGCTCTCCGGCTCCGGCAAGGGCGAGGGCCTGATCGGCTTCGAGGGCGCGGGCCGCCGCACCACCACCCGCCTCCTGGAGGGCGACCTCCCGAAGTACCGCACGCTCTTCCCCACCGAGTTCAACTCGGTCGCGGTGATCGAGACCGCCCCCTTCGTGGAGGCCGTCAAGCGCGTGGCCCTCGTCGCCGAGCGCAACACGCCCGTCCGCCTCAGCTTCGAGCAGGGCGTCCTCATCCTGGAGGCCGGCTCCAGCGACGACGCACAGGCTGTGGAGCGGGTCGACGCGCAGCTGGAGGGCGACGACATCTCGATCGCCTTCAACCCGACCTTCCTGCTGGACGGCCTCAGCGCGATCGACTCCCCGGTCGCCCAGCTGTCCTTCACGACGTCCACCAAGCCCGCCCTGCTGAGCGGCCGCCCGGCCGTCGACGCGGAGGCGGACGACGCGTACAAGTACCTGATCATGCCGGTGCGGCTGAGCGGCTGACGCCCTTCGCCGGAGGTCCGGGGGGCGTCCCCCGGACCGCGCCGCGGGCCGCCGCGGCCGTGCGGCTGACCTGCGGGCGAGGGGTTCGACTGAGCGGCTGACCCCACAGGTGTGCGGCCGGGTCCGGGCGTAGGCTCGGACCCGGGTAGGAACCGCACACGACGCTAAAGGAACACTCTGATGGAGCTCGGTCTCGTCGGTCTCGGCAAGATGGGCGGCAACATGCGCGAGCGCATCCGCCGCGCAGGCCACACCGTCATCGGATACGACCGCAACCCGGACCTCGCCGATGTCCACAGCCTCGAAGAGCTTGTGAACAAGCTCAAGGGTCCGCGCGTCGTGTGGGTCATGGTCCCCGCCGGCGCGGCGACCCAGTCCACCATCGACGAGCTGGCGGAACTGCTCTCCCCCGGCGACGTCGTCGTCGACGGCGGCAACTCCCGCTGGACCGACGACGAGAAGCACGCCGAGGAGCTCGCCGCCAAGGGCATCGGCTTCGTCGACTGCGGCGTCTCCGGCGGCGTCTGGGGCCTGGAGAACGGCTACGCGCTGATGTACGGCGGCGACGCCGAGAACGTGGCGAAGGTCCAGCCGATCTTCGACGCGCTCAAGCCCGAGGGCGAGTTCGGCTCCGTCCACGCCGGCAAGGTCGGCGCGGGCCACTTCGCCAAGATGGTCCACAACGGCATCGAGTACGCGATGATGCAGGCGTACGCCGAGGGCTGGGAGCTCCTGGAGAAGGTCGACTCCGTCGAGAACGTCCGCGAGATCTTCCGGTCCTGGCAGGAGGGCACGGTCATCCGTTCCTGGCTGCTCGACCTCGCGGTCAACGCCCTCGACGAGGACGAGCACCTGGACCAGCTGCGCGGCTACGCCTCGGACTCCGGCGAGGGCCGGTGGACGGTCGAGGCCGCCATCGACAACGCCGTACCGCTCCCGGCGATCACCGCGTCGCTGTTCGCGCGGTTCGCGTCCCGTCAGGACGACTCGCCGCAGATGAAGATGATCGCCGCGCTGCGCAACCAGTTCGGCGGCCACGCGGTCGAGAAGAAGTAGCAATCCACAGGCTGTGCACCGTCCGGTGCACAGCGACCGGGGGAAGGCCGGCGCCCACCATGCACGTCACGCATCTCTCGCTGGCCGACTTCCGCTCGTACGCCCGGGCCGAGGTACCCCTCGACCCGGGCGTCACCGCGTTCGTGGGGGCGAACGGCCAGGGCAAGACCAACCTTGTCGAGGCCGTCGGCTACCTCGCCACCCTCGGCAGCCACCGCGTCGCCTCCGACGCGCCGCTGGTGCGGATGGGCGCCGAGCGGGCGGTCATCCGGGCCGCCGTCACCCAGGGCGAGCGCTCCCAGCTGGTCGAGCTGGAGCTCAACCCGGGGCGCGCCAACCGCGCCCGCATCAACAGGTCCTCGCAGGTCAGGCCCCGGGACGTGCTGGGCATCGTGCGGACCGTGCTGTTCGCCCCCGAGGACCTGTCGCTGATCAAGGGCGACCCCGGGGAGCGCCGGCGCTTCCTCGACGAGCTGATCACGGCGCGCGCGCCGCGCATGGCGGGCGTGCGCTCCGACTACGAGCGCGTGCTGAAGCAGCGGAACACCCTGCTGAAGTCCGCCGCGATGGCCCGTCGGCACGGTGGCCGGGGCATGGACCTGTCCACCCTCGACGTCTGGGACCAGCACCTGGCCCGGGCCGGTGCCGAGCTGCTGGCCCAGCGGCTCGACCTCGTCCACACCCTCCAGCCGCTCGCGGACAAGGCGTACGAACAGCTGGCGCCCGGCGGCGGACCGATTCTGCTGGAGTACCGGCCGTCCGCGCCCGGCACCGGGCAGACCCGCGAGGAGCTGTACGAGCAGCTGATCGCCGCCCTCGCGGAGGCCCGCAAGCAGGAGATCGAGCGCGGCGTCACCCTCGTCGGCCCGCACCGCGACGAGCTGCTGCTGCGGCTCGGCGAGCTGCCGGCCAAGGGGTACGCGAGCCACGGCGAGTCCTGGTCGTACGCGCTGGCGCTCCGGCTCGCCTCGTACGACCTGCTGCGCTCCGAGGGCAACGAGCCGGTCCTTGTCCTCGACGACGTCTTCGCCGAGCTGGACGCGCGCCGGCGCGAGCGGCTGGCCGAGCTGGTGGCCCACGGCGAGCAGGTGCTGGTGACGGCGGCGGTCGACGACGACGTGCCGGACGTGCTGGCCGGGACGCGGTACGCGGTGAGCGGAGGGGCGGTGGAGCGCGCATGAGCGGCGCCGAGGAATTCTCCCCACAGCCTGTGGACAAGCCCGCGGCTCCCGAGCCGTCGGGGGTGGACCTGGCCCGGGTCGCGCTGCGCGCCGCGAAGGAGCAGGCACGCGCGCGTGGCGCCGCGGCCCAGCAGAAGAAGCAGGCCCGGCGCGGGGGCGGCCTGCGCTCCGGCGCGCGCGCCGACGGGCGCGACCCGATGGCGCTGGGCGCGGCGATCAACCGGCTGCTCGCCGAGCGCGGGTGGGAGACCCCGGCGGCCGTCGGCGGGGTGATGGGGCGCTGGCCGCAGATCGTCGGCGAGGACCTGGCGAAGCACTGCGTACCGGTGAAGTACGAGGAGGAGCCGGACGCGCGCGTGCTCACCGTGCAGTGCGACTCGACGGCCTGGGCCACGCAGCTGCGGCTGCTGGCGCCGACGCTGGTCGCGCGGCTCAACGAGGACCTGGGGCACGGCACCGTACGCCTGATCAAGGTGCTCGGGCCGGGCGCGGGCGCCCGGCGCTACGGGCCGCTGCGGGCGCCGGGGTCCGTCGGCCCCGGGGACACCTACGGCTGAGCCGGCCCGGGCGCGGGTGCGGGGTGCCGGTTCCGGCAGGCCGGGCGGGCGTGCGCCGGGCTGCCTACCGGCCGGTACGGCCTCCGGGGGCCGGACCTCCACAACGAGCTACGGGCCGAAGCGCTAGGTGGCCGTCAGAGGCCCCTGGAGACCCTGTCCGGATATGGGGAGTCGTCTCGGGGTCGCTCAGGGCGGCACATGCGCTTTCAGGTACCCGCAAACCCCCATGACTGTCGGCGGTACCGGTAGACTGGGAGACAATCCCGCCACACTGCGGAACTGTCGAACGACGCAGCCGGCTCCTCTATGCCCGGAGCACGGCCTGTGCTGTGCCAGAAAGGGCGCTTCGTGGCCGATTCCGGCAACCCCAACGAGAACACCCAGTACACCGCCAGCAACATCCAGGTCCTGGAGGGCCTGGATGCGGTGCGCAAGCGCCCCGGCATGTACATCGGCTCGACCGGCGAGCGCGGTCTCCACCACATGGTGCAGGAGGTCGTCGACAACTCGGTCGACGAGGCCCTGGCCGGTTACGCGGACACCATCGACGTGACGATCCTGGCCGACGGCGGCGTCCGCGTCGTCGACAACGGCCGCGGCATCCCCGTCGGCATCGTCGAGTCCGAGGGCAAGCCGGCCGTGGAGGTCGTGCTGACCGTCCTGCACGCGGGCGGCAAGTTCGGCGGCGGCGGCTACGCGGTCTCCGGCGGTCTGCACGGCGTCGGCGTCTCCGTCGTCAACGCCCTCTCCACCAAGGTCTCGGTGGAGATCAGGACCGACGGCTACCGGTGGACCCAGGACTACAAGATGGGCGCACCGACCGCGCCCCTCGCCCGGCACGAGGAGACCTCGGAGACCGGCACCTCGGTCACCTTCTGGTCCGACCCGGACATCTTCGAGACGGTCGAGTACTCCTTCGAGACGCTCTCCCGCCGCTTCCAGGAGATGGCCTTCCTCAACAAGGGCCTCACCATCACGCTCACCGACGAGCGCGAGTCCGCGAAGGCCACCGTCGGCGCCGACGACCCGGACGCCGAGGCCGCCGCCGAGCCGGCCGCGCGCACGGTGACGTACCACTACGAGGGCGGCATCGTCGACTTCGTGAAGTACCTCAACTCGCGCAAGGGCGAGCTGATCAACCCGACGGTCATCGACATCGAGGCCGAGGACAAGGACCGCCTGCTCAGCGCCGAGATCGCGATGCAGTGGAACTCGTCGTACAGCGAGGGCGTGTACTCCTTCGCGAACACGATCCACACCCACGAGGGCGGCACCCACGAGGAGGGCTTCCGCGCCGCGCTGACGACGCTCGTCAACAAGTACGCGCGCGAGAAGAAGCTGCTCCGCGAGAAGGACGAGAACCTCACGGGCGACGACATCCGCGAGGGTCTGACCGCGATCATCTCGATCAAGATCGGCGAGCCGCAGTTCGAGGGCCAGACCAAGACGAAGCTCGGCAACACCGAGGCGAAGACCTTCGTGCAGAAGGTCGTCCACGAGCACCTGACGGACTGGTTCGACCGGAACCCGAACGAGGCCGCGGACATCGTCCGCAAGGGCATCACGGCCGCCACCGCGCGCGTGGCCGCCCGCAAGGCCCGCGACCTCACCCGCCGCAAGGGCCTGCTGGAGTCGGCGTCCCTCCCGGGCAAGCTGTCCGACTGCCAGTCGAACGACCCCACCAAGTGCGAGATCTTCATCGTCGAGGGTGACTCCGCCGGCGGCTCCGCCAAGTCCGGCCGGAACCCGATGTACCAGGCCATCCTGCCGATCCGCGGCAAGATCCTGAACGTCGAGAAGGCCCGCGTCGACAAGATCCTGCAGAACACCGAGGTCCAGGCGCTGATCTCGGCCTTCGGCACCGGGGTCCACGAGGACTTCGACATCGAGAAGCTCCGCTATCACAAGATCATCCTGATGGCGGACGCCGACGTCGACGGCCAGCACATCAACACCCTGCTGCTGACCTTCCTCTTCCGCTTCATGCGGCCGCTGATCGAGCACGGGCACGTGTACCTCTCCCGCCCGCCGCTCTACAAGATCAAGTGGGGCCGGGACGACTTCGAGTACGCCTACTCGGACCGCGAGCGCGACGCGCTGGTCGAGCTGGGCAAGCAGAACGGCAAGCGGATCAGGGAAGACTCGATCCAGCGCTTCAAGGGTCTCGGCGAGATGAACGCCGAGGAGCTGCGCGTCACCACCATGGACGTCGAGCACCGGGTGCTCGGCCAGGTCACCCTGGACGACGCCGCCCAGGCCGACGACCTGTTCTCGGTGCTGATGGGCGAGGACGTCGAGGCCCGGCGCTCCTTCATCCAGCGCAATGCCAAGGACGTTCGCTTCCTCGACATCTGAGTCGGTCTCAGCTGACCGTACGAAAGGACTGACGACCAGCAATGGCCGACGAGAACCCCCCTGTGACCACCGAAGAAGAAGAGCCGGTGCTGCGCATCGAGCCCGTCGGGCTCGAGACCGAGATGCAGCGCTCGTACCTCGACTACGCGATGTCCGTCATCGTGTCCCGCGCGCTGCCCGACGTCCGGGACGGCCTCAAGCCCGTCCACCGGCGCGTGCTGTACGCGATGTACGACGGCGGCTACCGGCCCGAGAAGGGCTTCTACAAGTGCGCCCGCGTCGTCGGCGACGTCATGGGCACGTACCACCCGCACGGCGACACCTCCATCTACGACGCGCTGGTCCGCCTGGCCCAGCCGTGGTCGATGCGGATGCCGCTCGTCGACTCCAACGGCAACTTCGGCTCCCCGGGCAACGACCCGGCCGCCGCCATGCGCTACACCGAGTGCAAAATGGCGCCGCTGTCGATGGAGATGGTCCGGGACATCGACGAGGAGACCGTCGACTTCCAGGACAACTACGACGGCCGCAACCAGGAGCCGACGGTCCTCCCGTCGCGCTTCCCGAACCTGCTGGTCAACGGCTCGGCCGGCATCGCGGTCGGCATGGCGACCAACATCCCGCCGCACAACCTCCGCGAGGTCGCCGAGGGCGCCCAGTGGTACCTGGCCCACCCCGAGGCCGGCCACGAGGAGCTCCTCGACGCGCTCATCGAGCGCATCAAGGGCCCCGACTTCCCGACCGGCGCGCTCGTCGTCGGCCGCAAGGGCATCGAGGAGGCGTACCGCACCGGCCGCGGCTCCATCACCATGCGCGCGGTCGTCGAGGTCGAGGAGATCCAGAACCGCCAGTGCCTGGTGGTCACGGAGCTCCCGTACCAGGTCAACCCGGACAACCTCGCGCAGAAGATCGCCGACCTGGTGAAGGACGGCAAGATCGGCGGCATCGCCGACGTCCGCGACGAGACCTCGTCCCGGACCGGCCAGCGCCTGGTCATCGTCCTCAAGCGGGACGCGGTCGCCAAGGTCGTCCTCAACAACCTGTACAAGCACACCGACCTCCAGACGAACTTCGGCGCCAACATGCTGGCGCTCGTCGACGGCGTGCCGCGCACCCTCTCCCTGGACGCGTTCATCCGCCACTGGGTGACGCACCAGATCGAGGTCATCGTCCGCCGGACGAAGTTCCGGCTGCGCAAGGCCGAGGAGCGCGCCCACATCCTGCGCGGCCTCCTCAAGGCCCTCGACGCGATCGACGAGGTCATCGCCCTCATCCGCCGCAGCGACACCGTCGAGGTCGCGCGCGAGGGCCTGATGGGCCTGCTGGAGATCGACGAGATCCAGGCGAACGCGATCCTGGAGATGCAGCTCCGCCGGCTCGCCGCCCTGGAGCGGCAGAAGATCATCGCCGAGCACGACGAGCTCCAGGCGAAGATCAACGAGTACAACGCGATCCTGGCCTCGCCGGAGAAGCAGCGGGCCATCGTCAGCGAGGAACTCGCCGCCCTCGTCGAGAAGTTCGGCGACGACCGCCGCTCCAAGCTGGTGCCCTTCGACGGTGACATGTCCATCGAGGACCTCATCGCCGAGGAGGACATCGTCGTCACCATCACGCGTGGCGGCTACGTCAAGCGCACCAAGACCGAGGACTACCGCTCGCAGAAGCGCGGCGGCAAGGGCGTGCGCGGGACGAAGCTGAAGCAGGACGACATCGTCGACCACTTCTTCGTCTCCACCACCCACCACTGGCTGCTCTTCTTCACCAACAAGGGCCGGGTCTACCGGGCCAAGGCGTACGAGCTGCCGGACGCCGGCCGGGACGCCCGCGGCCAGCACGTGGCCAACCTGCTGGCCTTCCAGCCGGACGAGCAGATCGCGCAGATCCTGGCGATCCGCGACTACGAGGCCGCGCCGTACCTGGTCCTCGCGACCCGCTCCGGCCTGGTGAAGAAGACCGCGCTGAAGGACTACGACTCGCCGCGCTCCGGCGGTGTCATCGCCATCAACCTGCGGGAGCGGGAGGACGGCAGCGACGACGAGCTGATCGGCGCCGAGCTGGCCTCCGCCGAGGACGACCTGCTGCTGATCTCCAAGAAGGCGCAGTCGATCCGCTTCACCGCGACGGACGACGCGCTGCGTCCGATGGGACGCGCCACTTCGGGCGTCAAGGGCATGAGTTTCCGCGAGGACGACGAACTGCTCTCGATGAATGTCGTCCGGCCCGGTACGTTCGTCTTCACCGCGACCGACGGCGGGTACGCGAAGCGCACCCCCGTCGACGAGTACCGCGTCCAGGGCCGCGGCGGCCTCGGCATCAAGGCCGCCAAGATCGTGGAGGACCGCGGCTCGCTCGTGGGCGCGCTGGTGGTGGAGGAGACCGACGAGATCCTCGCCATCACGCTGTCCGGCGGTGTGATTCGCACGCGAGTCAACGAAGTCAGGGAGACCGGCCGTGACACCATGGGCGTCCAGCTGATCAACCTGGGCAAGCGCGATGCCGTCGTCGGCATCGCACGGAACGCCGAGGCCGGCAGCGAGGACGAAGAGGTCGACGACGCCGAGGGTGCCCTGGAGGCATCCGAGGCCGAGGCATCGGTCGGGGGCACGGAGCCCGCGGCCGGGGATCACGAGGAGTAGAGCGTGAGTGGAGCCACGGGCGCCGGATCGGCGGCCGCCGGAGCTTCTGCAGGTGCTGGAGCGCACGGCGCACGTGGCTCGGCCACGGACTCCCAGGGGGTTGCGGTGACGGACACTCGGGGGCAGCAGCCCCCCTACCAGGCCTACAACGGTGCCCTGCCGGGCGAGCGCCCGGCGGCGGCACCGGCGGGCGCGTACCACCCGCCGCGGGCCTACGACGGCCCGCAGGGCGGCGGCCAGACCCAGGGCGGCGGCGCGGTGCGGCGGCCCCGGACGGGCGCGCGCACGACGCCGCGCACCCGCAAGGCGCGGCTCCGGGTCGCGAAGGCCGACCCGTGGTCGGTCATGAAGGTGAGCTTCCTGCTCTCCATCGCCCTGGGCATCTGCACGGTCGTCGCGGCGGCCGTGCTGTGGATGGTCATGGACGCCATGGGCGTCTTCTCGACGGTCGGCGGGACGATCAGCGAGGCGACGGGCTCGAACGAGTCCAACGGCTTCGACCTGCAGTCGTTCCTGTCGCTGCCGCGGGTCCTGATGTTCACCTCGGTCATCGCGGTGATCGACGTGGTCCTGATGACCGCGCTGGCGACGCTCGGCGCGTTCATCTACAACCTGTCCGCCGGGTTCGTCGGCGGCGTCGAGCTGACCCTGGCCGAGGACGAGTAGCCCGCGAGGGGGCCGGTGCCGCGCCCTTCCGGAGCCTGCCGCTCCGGGCGATTTTGGGACTGGCCCCCACGTGCGCTAATGTTCAGGAGTCAGCGCGACGGAGAAACACCGAGAAGCGCGGCGGGGCTATAGCTCAGTTGGTTAGAGCGCATCCCTGATAAGGATGAGGCCACAGGTTCAAATCCTGTTAGCCCCACACAGAAGAACGACCCGGACGGTTCCTCCGTCCGGGTCGTTCTCGTTGCGGCGGGTTTGTGTGTGACGTTTGGCGCTCGCACAGGTCACCGATCGGTATCGGTCGATGTGTAGAGTGGGCGTCAGAAGTCTCCTACGTCAACGAAAGACGAGGTCGCGCGGTGAAGAAGCTGCTCCTGGTCGCACTGGCCGCCATCGGCGGGCTCCTCGTGTACCGCCAGATCCAGGCGGATCGCGCCGAGCAGGACCTGTGGACGGAGGCGACCGACTCCGTGCCGTCCGGTTCCGGTGTCTGAGACCCACCCATCTGAAACCGAGATCCCGGCCGCGCCTCGCGCGACCGGGATCTCGGCGTTTCCGGACCCCACCTGCGGGACGGGCTGTTGCGCGGTCGTGACAGAAAGTCCTTGAATTCGCCTGAGCAAATCATTAGCTTGCGATGGCAAAGTTGAGTGCTCGCGAACAAGGGCGCGTCCGTACGGGAGCGAGTGCGCGTCCGTAGGGGGACAAGCACCCGTCCGTAAGGGAACAGGGACGCGTCCGTTCGCGGCCGAGGACGTCCAGGGGGACACCGTGACGACAGGACGACGAAGGACCGCGGCGGGAGGCGCGCTGGCCGGCGTCCTCGCGCTGCTGCTCGGCCCGGCACCGCAGGCGGCGGCCGAGGAGGGCCCCGGGACCGCCCCCGGCGGAGCCCTGGTGATGGTGCTGGACTCCTCCGGCTCCATGGCCGAGCCGGTCGGCGGCCCGGGCTCAGGAGGCCGTACGAGGATGGCGGCGGCCCGGGACGCCCTCGGGACCGTCGTGGACGGCCTCCCCGACGGCCACCCCACCGGACTGCGCGTCTACGGCGCCGACAAGGCGAGCGGCTGCGACGACACCCGCCTCGCCCGGCCCGTCGCCCCGCTCGACCGGGCCGGCCTCAAGGCCGCCGTCGCCGCGGTCACCCCCAAGGGCGACACCCCCATCGGCCTCTCCCTCCGCAAGGCCGCGGAGGACCTGCCGAAGCCCGCCGGAGGCGCCCCCGCCACCCGCACGATCCTGCTCGTCTCCGACGGCGAGGACACCTGCGGCACCCCCGACCCCTGCGAGGTCGCCGCCGAGCTCGCCCGCCAGGGCATCGGCCTGCGCGTCGACGCCGTCGGCTTCCAGGTCGCCGGCAAGGCCCGCGAACAGCTGGAGTGCGTCGCCGAGGCCGGCAACGGCCGCTACTACGACGCCCCCGACGCTGACGCCCTCGCCCGCCAGCTCCAGCGCGCCGCCCGGCTCTCCGCCGACGGCTACCGGCTCGACGGCACCCCGGTGCGCGGCACCCCCGGACGCTCCGGCGCGCCCGATCTCGCCCCCGGGCAGTACCTCGACAGCATCGGCCCCGGCGAGAAGCGCTACTACGCCACCGACCTCGACGCCGACTCCACCGCCCACTTCTCGGCCACCGCCGTCCCGCAGCCCGGCTCCGCCGTCGACACCGTCGACAAGATCACCACCAGCGTCGTCTGGCTCTCCTCCATCGGCGACGAGGGCTCCTGCGGCACCCGGAGCGAGATCTTCCACCAGGACGAGGGCGCGGTGCCGCTCACCTCCTCCGTCGCCCGCGTCCCCACCCAGAAGCGGTACTCCGCCTGCGACCGGCCCGGCCGCTACTGGCTCACCGTCGAGCGCACCAGCAAGCCCGGCTCGGACGCCGCCCGCTGGCCGCTGGAGCTGCTCCTCGACGTCGAGAAGCCGCTGCCGGCCGGGACCGTGCCCGCGCAGTCGGAGCCCGAGTACGGCGCCGGGCTCGACGCCCCGGTGCGCTCGGGCGAGCCGCGCGAGGTCCACGGCGGAACCGGCTTCAACGACGCCGCGGAACTCTCGGCCGGCGCCTGGCGCGACCGGCTGCTGCCCGCCCAGACCCGCTGGTACAAGGTGCCCGTCGGCTGGGGCCGACAGCTGCGCTACGACGTCGAGTTCGGCAACGTACCGGCCGCCGCCGGCACCGGCACGACCGTCCGCTCCTACGTCGCCACCGAGGTGTACACGCCCACCCGGCACCCGGTCGGCACCGGCTCCGGCTTCACCTCGCGGACCGCGTACACGGGCGAACCGGCCGAGCTGCGCATGGCCACGGTCCCCGTCGCCTGGAGCAACCGCTACGAGCCCGACCCGAACGTGACCGCCGTCCACCTCCCCGGCGCCCACTACATCGCCGTCACCCTCGGCGCCGACGCCGCCCGCATCCCCGGCGACCCCGAGATCGGGTTCGTCCTGCGGATCGGCGTCCTCGGCGAGGAGAAGGCCGGTCCCGAGCACCACGCGCGCGTGGTGGCCCCCGAGGCGCCGGCGGCCGGGGGCGAATCCGCCCCCGGTGCGGACACCGGGGGCACGAGCGGGGCAGGATGGTCCGGCACGACGGCCCTGGCGGTCGGCGGCGGGGCGCTCCTCCTGCTCACGGGGGTCGTCCTCGGCGTCCGGCGGGCCCGGGGCCGGGCGCGATGACGGACACGACGAGGAGAAGCGCGTGAGCACGCAGGCGGGGGCCACGGCCGGGGCAGGGACCGGACGGCGGGGGAGGACCGCGGCCAGGACACGGAAGGCCGCGGCGCTCCTCACGGCCGCCGCCGCGGTGGGCACGCTCACCGCGCTGCCCGCGTGGGCGGCCGAAGGGCCTGCCCTGCCCGCGTACGCCTTCGACCCCGCGGGGCAGCGGATCGAGGGCGCCGCGTCCAGCGCCGACGCCGACGTGCTGGAGCCCGGCAGGACGTACCGGGACACCCTCAAGAAGGACGGCAAGGTCTACTACCGGCTCAACCTGGACACCACGAAGAACTCGTACGTCTCCGCCGTCGCCGTCCCCAAGCCGGGCGGCAAGGCCGCGTACGGCGACGGCTTCCGGATCGAGATCCAGGACGGCAGCGGCACGCAGTGCGGCTACCAGGAGGTCAACTTCGCCACCGGCGACCACGTCCGCCCGCTGGCGGGGTACGCGCGCCGGATCGTCGACCCGGACGAGTCCGCCTGCCAGGACGCCGGGACGTACTACGTGCTCGTCGAGCGCGAGTCGGACGCCACCTCCGCCCCGGACGACTGGGAGCTGGAGCTCCAGCACGTCACCGAGCCGCTGCTGCGCGAGAACGGCCCGGACAAGCTGCCCGAGTCCTGGCCGTCCGGGACGCCCGGGCCGCCCGCCGGAGGGCCGCAGGTCCGCCAGGGCGGGGACGGCTTCCACGCGGCCGTCTCGCTCCGGGAGGGCGAGTGGCGGGCGGACATCCGGCCCGGCCAGACGCTCTTCTGGCGGGTGCCGGTCGACTGGGGCCAGCAGATCTTCGCCACCGCCGAGCTGGGCAGCAGCACCGCCGGTGACGATTCCGTCAGCAACGCGCTCGCGCTCGGCCTCGACAACCCGGCGCGCGGCTACGTCGACCTCCAGACGGTCAGCTACAGCGGCGACCCGGCCACCGCGGCCCTCGCCCCGCAGCGGCCCGTCGCCCACGAGAACCGCGGTTCGTCCGAGACCGCCACCAGCGGCATGCGGTTCGCCGGCTGGTACTACCTCACCGCCACGCTCAGCCCCGAGATCGCCGAGGAGTACGGGAACGAGGCCCTGCCGCTGATCCTGCGGGTCAACGTCAGGGGCGAGAAGAAGGCCGCGCCCGCCTACGCCTCGGACCCGGGCATCTTCCAGGTGACGGGCGACGACCGGGAGGCGGCGGCGAGCGGTGCCGGCGCCGACGAGGCGGCCGGCGGGGACACGCTGATGGTCGGGCTTGCCGCGGGCGGCCTCGGCCTCGGCACCGTCCTGCTCGTCGGGCTCGGCGCCTGGACCCTGATGGCCCGCCGGGCGGCCCGCTGATCCGTCAGACCTGCGTCAGCGCCCAGAAGCCGACCGCCAGCGACACCAGCGCCAGCAGCAGCACCGGGACCGCCACCTTCGGGGGCGGTCCCGGTCGCCGTCCGGGAACCTGAACGGGCTGTCCGGTGTATGGATCAGTAGGGGTGTGCCGCTGCGGCTGGGTCGGCGGCACCGCGGGGTCGAAGGGGGGCACGGGATGGGCGACCGGCGGGGGCAGGTGGAAGCTGCCCGTCTCGGAGGGCCCGGGCACCGGCTGCCGGTACGGGTTGTGCTGCTGGTCCTGGTGGGGCGACTGCTGGGGCTGCTGGTAGGGCTGCCGGTACGGGTCGTGGAGGGGCGGCGTGGGCGGCTGCGTGTGCGGCTGCTGCTGTGGCTGCGGGGCCGGGGCGGCCGGGGCCGGGGCGGTGGCGGCCGGGACCGGGGCGGCCGGGGCCGGGGCGGTGGCGGCCGGGACCGGGGCGGCCGGGGCCGGGGCGGTGGCGGCCGGGACCGGGGTGGCGGCGGGGACCTGCGGGGCCGGCGGCGTGTCCTGGGCCGGTGGCGGGGTGTCCTGGACCGGGCGGGCGACCGGGCCGTCGGGGCCGAAACCGGCGGGCAGCGGGCCGAGCTGGTCGAAGATCTCGACCGGCTCCTCGCCGCCCTCCGGCTCGGGCAGCATCTCCGCGGCGGCGTTCAGCGCCTTCCGCGCGCCCGTGGCCGTACGGAAGCGGGCCTGCGGGTCCGGCTGGAGCAGCCCGGCCAGGACCTGCCACAGCGGCTCGGGGACGCTGTCGGGCGCCGGCGGGGTCCCGTGCGTCAGGAAGTGCTCCACCAGCGCCTGCGAGTCCGGGCGGGTGCCGTGCAGCAGATACAGCGCGACCAGGCCCACCGCGTACAGGTCCGCAGTGAAGTCGGGCTCGGCGCCGAGGAGTTGCTCGGGCGCGAAGTAACCGGGCGTGCCCACCACGTAGTTGGTCTCGGTGAGCCGCGGTTCGCCCTTGCGCATCGAGATGCCGAAGTCCGACAGCCGCAGGTGCGGACGGCCCGTACCGGTGGCCTCCATCAGGATGTTGGCCGGCTTGATGTCCCGGTGCACGACCCCCTCCGCGTGCACCGTCGCCAGCCCCGACAGCAGCTGGTCGAGAAGCGTGCACACATACCGGGGCGGCAGCGGCCCGTAGTCGCCGATGACGTGGGCGAGCGAACCGCCGGCGACCAGGTCCATCGTGAAGAGGACCTGGTCGTCGTCGGCGGCCCAGCTGGCCGGGGCGAGCACGTGCGGATGGTCGATCCGCAGCGCCTGCTCGCGGACGAAGCGGAGCAGCGTGTGCGCGTCGCTCTGCTGGAGCACCTTGGCCGCCACGTAGCGGCGGCGCCGGTGGTCCCAGGCGCGCCAGACCGCGCCGGCCCCGCCCCGCCCGATCGGATCGATCAGCTCGTACCTGCCGGCGAAGACCTCACCCATCGCGCTGCGCCCGCTCCCCGTCCGTCGTCAGTCGTCCGTCGTGTGTGCCGTGTCAGTTCTGGTGGGACTCGTAGTGGGCGACCGCGTCGGCGGTGCGCCCGGCGCCGTAGACCCGGAGGAACTCTGCCAGTTCCGGGTGGTGCGGGGCGAGGGAGTCGGCGGCGTCGATGATGTCGCCGGCGGCGGCCACGGAGCGCAGCAGCGACTGGATCTCCCGGACCACGCGCCGCACGGTCGGTGCGCCGGAGCCGTTGGCGGTCTGCCCGCTGGTGCCGGTGAGGACGGAACCGCCCTGGGACTTCTTGATCTCGTCCATGCGGTCGGTGGCCTCGGCGGCGCTGACGCTGCCGTCGGCGACCTGCACGGCGAGCTCCTGGAGGGCCTGGACGCGCTGGACCACGGCCGGGTTGCCGATCTTGGCTCGCTGGCCGCTCATCAGCTGGGACAGCATGGGCGCGGAGAGCCCGAGCACCCCGGCCAGCCTGGCCTGGTTGAGCCCGAGATCGTCGATCAGCCGACGGAAGAGCGCCCCCAGCGGCTCCCCGTACCAACTGCGCTGAAGCTCTCTGGCTCTTGCCGTGGCTTCCTGCTGCGCTGCGTCCATCACTTCTCCCCATCCCTGCGGTTCGCCACTGCGAACCTCGGTCAGCATCTTACGGAGAGTGGTCGTTCACCGGGAGCCCCCACCTTTTGCCCGGGACAGGCGCGGAACCGGTAGGCTGTCCTCGTTCCGGGGCCTTAGCTCAGTTGGTAGAGCGCTGTCTTTGCATGGCAGATGTCAGGGGTTCGACTCCCCTAGGCTCCACAAACGATAGCCCCTCTGACCTGCGTAAACGCGGCCGGAGGGGCTTTTCTCGTACGGGTTTTCCCCAGGGTGCGCCGGTCGGCGTCAGCGGGCCCACCTGAGGAGCGTCGCGCCGATGGACATGCCGCCGCCGAAGGCGCTCAGCAGGACGGTGTCGCCCCGGCCGAGGTCGCCGCGGCGGTGGACGAGGTCCAGGGTGACCGGGACGGAGGCCGCGCCGGTGTTGGCGGTGTCCTCGACGACGATGTGGTGGCGGGCGGCGTCGAGACCGATCGTGGGTGCGATCTCCCTCAGCATCTGGCCGTTGGCCTGGTGCGGGATGAAGTGGTGGACGTCGGCGGGGGAGGTCCCGCTGTGGTGGAGGATCTCCTTGACCGCCACGGGGAGCTGCTCGGTGACGAAGTCGCGGACGGCTCGGCCCTGCATGGCGAAGTAGTGCGCGGGGTCGTCGGGGGCGTGGTGACGCGCGGGCGAGCGGCTGCCCCCGAGGGGCACTTCGATGGTGCGGTGCAGGTCGCCGAAGGTGCGCAGGGTGGTGGCGACGATCCCGCCGGGCTCGTCCACGGGGCCGATGACGACGGCTCCCGCCCCGTCGCCGAAGAGCACGGCGGTGCGGCGGTCGGTGGGGTTGATGATGCGCGAGTAGACGTCCGCGCCGATGACGAGCCCGTACCCGTCCTCGGGGACGACACGGGCGGCGGTGTTGAGGGCGAAGAGGAAGCCGGTGCACACGGCGTTGATGTCGAAGGCGGCGGCGTTGTCGGCGCCGATCAGGTGCTGCACGATCGCGGCCGTGGCGGGCTGGGGGTGGTCGGGGGTGGAGGTGGCGACCACGATGTAGGAGAGCTGCGCGGGGCGTATGCCGGCGTCGGCCAGGGCCGCCCGGGCCGCGTGCGCGGCGAGGTCGGAGGTGGCCTCGTCGTCGGCCGCGTAGTGGCGGACCCGGATGCCGGTCTTGCGCAGGATCCACTCCTCGCTGACGCCGGTGGCGGCGGCGATCTCGCCGTTGTCGACCGTGCGGGAGGGAAGGTAGGAGCCTGTGCCGAGGATGCCGTGGCGGCGCGTCGCGGGAGCGGGCGATTCGAGCTCGCCGCCCTGGGTGTACCAGACGCCGGAGACGCAGGGTGAGCTGTTGCAGGTCATGAGTGCGTACCTTTCCGTGCACCGGATGTGCGGTCCGCGGGGCGGCGACCGGTGGGCCGCGGGGCGGTGCTGCGCACCGCCCCGCCCGCAGCGAGAGGTGTCAGCGGCCGGCGGCGGGGGCCGTGGCCTGGTCGGCGGGCCGCGCCGCGACGGGGGCGGTCCCCGCGCGGGCGAGGTGCCGGCGGGTGGCGATGTTGGCGCCGATCAGGGACGCGATCACCAGACAGATGCCGGTCAGTTCCGCTCCGGTGGGGGTGTGGCCCTGGAAGGCGGAGACGACGAACGCGGTGACGGGGACGAGGTTGATGAACAGCACCCCGTTGGTCGGGCCGAGGTTCCGGTTGGCGATGTTCCAGGTCAGGATGGCCACGGCGGTGGCGGGGATCGCCACGTACAGGATCTGCCACCAGGCGGCGGCGTAGTCGCCGGGGCCGAAGCTGCCGGTCCAGCCCGCCGCCTGGCTGACGGCGGTGACGACCAGGATGCTGACGGTGCCGGGCAGGCAGCTCAGCGCGGTGTAGCGCAGGGGTGACCAGGTGGGGAACTGCGAGGCGCTGGTGGTGTAGACGACCCAGCAGACGACGCCGATCAAGGTGAGCAGCCCGCCGGTGCCCAGGCCGCCGGAGAACACGGTGAGCGGGTTGCCGTTGCCGAGGACGATGGTCAGACCGATCAGGGCGAGGACGACGAAGGCGAGGGCCAGGGGCGCGGGGGCCTTCCTGGTCCTGATCCACAGCACGATCACGGTGACCAGCGGCATCGTGGCCACGACCAGGGACGAGCTCTGCGCGGGCATGGACTGCAGTCCGACGTAGGTCAGCAGGTTGAAGCCGGCGAACCCCACGGTGCCGAGGATCCACAGCTTGCCCAGGGTGCCCTCGTACCGGAACGCGGTCCTCCCTTCCTTGAGGGCGAGGAGCGCGAGGAAGATCAGGGCGCCGAGGGCGAAGCGGGCGGCGGTGAGGTGGAAGGGGTCCAGGTGGTGGTAGGCGGACTGGGCGACGGCGAACATGCCGCCCCAGGCCAGCGCGGTGGCCAGGCCGCCCGTCACGCCGCTCAGGGTCTTGGAAGAAGACATGGCTGGGGGAACTCCAGGAGTCGTGGTGATCGCGGGAGGAGGACGGGTCAGACCCAGCGCCAGGCGTCCAGCTCGATGGACGACGGGTGGGCGCGGGACGAGCTGGTGAGGATGGACCAGGTGGCGTCGGCCACGTCGTCCGCCGAGAGCATCCGCTCGCGCTGCTCGCCGTCGTACGAGACGTGCTCGGCCATGGCGTCGCGGAAGCCGGTGTCCACCTTGTCCAGGACCAGGCTGGAGACCTTCACTCCCCAGGGGCGGGCCTCCTCGGCCAGGCACTTGGTCAGACCCTCCACGCCGTACTTGGACACGGAGTAGGCCAGGGTGGCCGGTGCGGGGCGCCGTCCCCAGATGGACGACATGTTGACGATGACGCCGGAGCCGGCCTCGCGCATGTGCGGGAGCACGCTGCGGGCCATGAGGAAGTAGCCGGTCAGGTTGGTCTGGAGGGTCTGCTGCCACTCGTCGACGGTGCACCGCTCGATGCCGCCGAAGCGCACGATGCCGGCGACGTTGAGCAGGTAGTCGATGCCGCCGAAGCGGTCGGCCGCCTCGGCCACCGCGGCCTGGACGGCGTCCGCGTCCGCCACGTCCAGGACGCTGGTGTGGAGGCGCTCGGCGGGCCACTGCTCGCGCGCGACGGTGTCCCGGAGGCTCTCCGCGTCGTGGGAGTGCAGGACGAGGTTGGCGCCTTCCGCGCCGAGCCGCCGGGCCAGGGCGAGCCCGATGCCGCGGTCCGCGCCGGTGATGAGGGCCGTACGGCCAGTGAGGGAGGGCATGACGAACTCTTTCGTGTCGTGAGAGGGAGAGGGAGAGAGAGGAGAGAGGCGGGAGCCGGGGTGGCCGTGGCCGCAGGAGGGAACCCCGCGGCCACGGCGGGTCAGTCGCGCGTCGTGAACTCGCCGAAGTGCGGTCCGCGCAGCTTGAGCTGGGCGTGGATGTCACCGCCCAGCCCGAAGTGGCCGATGGCGCCGCCGTAGTTCTGCTGGTAGCTCATCCACAGCACCACCACGTTGATGACCCGGTTCGCGCCGGGGGTCCCCGGTGCGGGAAAGGGGTTGGGCAGGGTCGCCTGGTAGCGGCCCATGCCGTTCCCGTCGCTGTAGAAGGCGTTGGGCACGCCCAGCGGGCCGGGGCGGGTCGGTCCCGCCGGGTCGAGGTCGCGCTCCCGCAGCGACATCACCGTGTACACGCTGTCGGGGATCAGACCGGTGAACGCGAACGTGAAGCGGGCCTGGCGCGCGTCCGGCGTCACCTCGACGTCGAGCTGCCCCCGCGCCTTGACCCACTGCCCCAGGGTGATCGGTTCGCGCAGCCGCGGGCCGTCGGCCTCCCGCAGGTCGGGGATCGGCGCGCGGTGCAGCGGGTAACTGGGGCGTTCGACGGAGTGGGCGTCCGGGCGCTGCTCGGGGGCGAACAGCATCGGGTAGTTGTTGCACGGCAGCGGCAGCGGCAGGGTGTACAGCTCCATCTGCCGGTCCTGTTCGTCCAGCTGCTCCGGCAGTTCCCGCACGACCGTGTACGGCAGGTCCTCGCCCAGCGGCGGCACCGGGCTGGCCGCCGAGACGACAGCTCGCCCCCAGCGCGGTCCGGACGGCGTGTTGAGCCGGCCGATGACGACGAAGTCGCCGTTCTCGTCCATCACCTCGCTGGGCGGGTAGGCCGGTCCCTGCGTGGTGACGCTCAGGTCGTAGGAGCGGCTGCGGCTCACCGCTCCACCCGCTCGTAGAACTTCGTGTACAGGCCGCGGTCGCCGCCGGTGATGTACCGGTCGCCGGCCTGCTGGACGATCTCCTGGTAGCGGGGCGAGGTGAAGGCGGTGTTGTACTGCTCCGGCGGGCAGTCGAAGCCGGACACGAACATGACGCCCGGGGCGCTGCTCAGCAGGGAGTGGTAGGCGAGGAAGACCTCGGCGTCGTCGTGGCCCCGCACCACGTCGAAGATGGTCGCCTCCCGCCAGGCCCGGTACGCCTGGTACTGGCCGGGCTTGACCTCGACGTGCCGCATCTGGACGTAGCGCGTCTGCGGCAGTTCCCGGTCCGTGGGCTTGGGCGCCTCGACGAACTCCAGGAGTTCGCGGGAGAAGTCGCCCTCCGCGTACGCGGCGAGGCCCTCGAACTGCCGCTGCCACTCGGGCCGGAGCGCCTCGACGTCGGCGACCGCGGACAGCGCGGTGAACTCCAGGAGGGACGTCCCGTCCAGGCCCCGGTACAGGGCGCGGTCGCGGGCCGGGGCGTCCGCGTGCAGACGGAGCCAGGCGGCAGCGGCTTCGTCCGCGCGGTCGGGCTTGACGGACAGTTCGGACGTGACGATCAGCGAAGCGGACATGCGTACTCCCTCATGAGGATGGTTTGCGTGAGGACTGATGGTGAAAAAACGGGTGAAGGGTTCTCGGGCCGGCGTGCGCGGCCGGAGGCGGCTCAGGCCGCCGCGCGGGCGTACGGCAGCCGGCGCCAGCCCCGCCGCTCGGCCAGCCGCGCCATCTGCGGCTCGTCGCCCACCACCACCGGCGTGCCGACGGCCTCCAGCAGGGGCAGGTCGCTGGTGTGGTCTCCGTACGCCGCGCAGCGGGCGGGGGACAGCCCGTGGCGCGCCAGCCAGTCCCGGGCGGCGTGTGCCTTGCCCTGGCCGATCATCGGCGTGCCGACCTCACCGGTCAGCAGTCCCCCGCGGACGGTCACCGGCGCGCCCAGGGCGTCGGTCGCGCCCAGGGCTTCGGCGATCGGGTCGAGGCAGGCGAAGAAGGACCCGGAGACGAGTACGGTCCGGGTGCCGCGCTTCCGCAGCAGGTCGTGCTCGGCGACGGATTCCGGCAGCCAGAAGTCTTGGGCCCGGCTCTCCCTGGCGAACCACTGGGCGCCGAGGCGTGCCAGACGGCGCTCCGGCTCACCGACGTACAGCCGGTAGTAGGCGCGGTTCACGTTCTCGCGCGCGGCCCCGAGCTCGGCCATCCGGTGCAGTTCGCCGGCCAGCCGCCGATAGGTGTCCGGCCCCTCTCCCCGGGCTTCCAGGTAGAAGTCGAGGAACCGGAACATGCTCTTCACCGAGATCAGGGTCTCGTCGACGTCGAAGAAGGCGGCCTCGGGGGCGGCACCGTTTCCGTTCTCAGACACCGACGGGCTCCCTCGCGTCGACGGGGGTGTCCGCGACGGTGTGGGCGACGGCGTGGGCCGCGCGGCGGTGCTCCTTCGGCTTCAGCACCCGCTCGTCGAAGGCGCTGAAGGTGATGCGCGACAGGGACGCCCTGCGGCCGGCCTGGAGCAGGCTCACCTCCACCGCGAACGACAGCCGCTCGGGGTCGCTCACGTCCGACGTGAGGACGCGGTACTCGATCTGCGCGTCGAGCGGGAACAGGAAGTTCTCGAAGTCCGTGTTCAGGGACTCGATGACGTAGTAGTACCGGCGCCCGCCGTGGGCCGCGGCGAAGTAGCGCTCGGTGACGGCGAGGAACATCTGGCGCGCCGCCTCGACCGCCACCATGCCCTGGACGTGCTGGCCCGTCTGGTGGTCCAGCAGCAGCTCGTTGTCGTTGTGCAGTCGCAAGGACGCATGGAACAGCGTCTCGTCCACACGGCGCAGATCGGCTATGAGCGCGTTGGGCTCGCTGCGCTTGTGGCACTCCGCGCGGGTGGCGAGCTCCGCCTCCTGGAGCACGAGCCGCACCCGGTGCTCCAGTCCGTGGGTGCGGACCCGCTCGCGCACCAGGTTCCACTCGAAGCGCCCGACCCCCTGGCCGGCGCGGACCACGTGCTCGGGCCCTTCCTCGAACGTGCCGGCGTGCAGTTCCGTGAGGAACTGCGACACCGTGACCACGTCCTCCTGCGCGGCGAAACCGGCGAACCGGTCCCCGACGACCACGATCACGCGAACCGTAGTGGACATGCTCAGAACCCCCTCCTAGCAGCATCAGGACACCGCGAACCGCCCCTTGGCAGAGGGACGTTGGAGAAGCGGACCGCCGTTTGCGGCTGCGCATCCCCTGCGGTGGGGATGACGTTACGAAGATCGGCGAGGCGAGTGCAACCATCTAGTTGGTTTTTTGCTTGTTGTTGAAACTAACTAGATGGTTGGTTTGATGTCTATAGTGGGTCGGCATGCAGACCGAGAAGAGCCAGATCACCCGCAGGAAGCTCCTGGACGCGGCCCGCGCGGAGTTCGCCCGGCACGGGATCGCCGGGGCGCGCGTCGACCGGATCGCCGCGGCCTCCGGGGTGAACAAGCAGCGCCTGTACGCGAACTTCCGCAGCAAGGAAGGGCTGTTCGCCGCCGTCATCAGCGCGGCCTACGAGGATCTCGGTCGTCACGTCCCGGTCCCCGAGACCCTGGAGGCCGCGCGGCGCTACGTCGGCGACATCTTCGACTACCACGCCAAGGACCCCACGCTGGCCCGGCTCATCGCCTGGGAAGGGCTCCACTACGGCGGGCAGGACTTCCCCGGCCAGGAGGAGCGGTCGGCGTACTACCGCGAGAAGTGCGGCAAGCTGAGCGTCGCCCTGGGGGAGATCGGGCGCTGCGAGACGGCGCACCTCGTCCTCACCCTGATCGCCATCGCCACGTGGCCCTTCGTCGCCGAGCAGCAGCGGGTCCTGCTCACGTCCCAGGGCGGCGATCCGGACGCGCTGCGGGCCTCCCTGGTGCGGCAGGGAGCCGCGGTGGTCGACGCGACGGCGGCGCGGGACTGAGCGGCCAGGGACTGAGCGGCGCGGGACCGTTCCGGGGGACGCGGAAGCCCCTCCGGCCGCGGAGGGGCTTCCCGGGGCCGGCGGTCAGCGTGCGGGTCTGGGGTCGGTCGTGAGGGCGCGGGCCAGGTCCAGGGTGCTGAGGGCGACCATCACGACGCCCAGCGGCACGTGGTACTCGGGGAGGTGGGCCACGCCCAGGGCGACCTGCGCCGAGGCCAGGACGAGGAGCCCGGACGCGTACAGGATCGGGCGGGGGCTGCCGCCGCCGGGCCGCCAGGCGACGACCGCGGCGATCACGTACAGCATCGAGGCGCCGTACATCACCCGGGAGCCGGCGTCGTGGAGGAGGGCGCCCTGGGAGGAGACGAGCAGGGCGCCGGCCGTGCCCGCCTGGAACAGGAGCGCCAGGGTCTGGAGCGCGAGGGCCACCTTCAGGGTGGTGTTGTACGCGCGGGAAGGGGCGGAGGCGGGTGCGGTGCTCGGTGCGGGCATCTCGGGGTCCTTCCCGGAACGAGGTCAGCGGAGGGTGAGGGGGGTCTCGGCCGTGAGGTGGGTCAGCTTCTCCGGGTTGCGCACGTAGTAGAGGCCGGTGATCAGGCCGGACTCCACGCGCATCGCCATGACCCCGTCCAGCTCGCCGTCGAGGAGGACCGCGAGCGCCGGGGAGCCGTTGACGACGGTGGGCTCGGTGGTGATCGTGACCCCGGCCTTGTCGGAGCCGCCCAGGTAGAAGCGGGTGACCTTGTCGGCGCCGACGACCGGACGCAGCGCGGCCTTCTTGATCCCGCCGCCGTCGCCGACGAGGACGACGTCGGGGGCGAGCAGGGCCAGGAAGTCCTGCGGGTCGCGGGTCTCCAGGGCCCGCCGGAAGGAGTCCACGACCGCCCGTGCCTCCCGTGCCGAGACCGTGGTGCGGGGGCGGCGGGCGTCGACGTGCTTGCGGGCGCGGTGCGCGATCTGGCGGACGGCGGCCGGGGTCTTGCCGACGGCCGCCGCGATCTCCTCGTACTCCACCTGGAACACCTCGCGGAGCACGAAGACGGCCCGCTCGGTGGGGGTGAGGGTCTCCAGGACCAGCATCATCGCCATCGACACCGACTCGGTGAGCTTGACGTTCTCCGCCACGTCCGGTGTCGTCAGCAGCGGTTCGGGCAGCCACTGCCCAACGTACGCCTCGCGGCGCCGCTGCACCGTGCGCAGCCGGTTGAGGGCCTGCCGGGTGGTGATGCGGACCAGGTACGCCCGCCGGTCGCGGACCTGCTCCAGGTCGACGCCGGTCCAGCGGAGCCAGGTCTCCTGGAGGACGTCCTCGGCGTCGGCGGCCGAGCCGAGCATCTCGTAGGCCACCGTGAACAGCAGGTTCCGGTGGGCGACGAAGGTCTCGGTCGCCGGGTCCGTGCCGTGCGCGCTCGTCATGCCGCTGTCTCTCCCCGTCGTCGGTGTGCGGTGCCGGCGGTCAGGCCGCGGGCTCGGGGGTGTCCGCGGTGCGGACCGCGCGCTCCCGCAGCAGCCGCGGCCGGTGCTTTCCGTCCTTGGGCCAGGAGTGCGCACCGGGCTCGCGGGCCTCCGCCGTCCGGTGCTTGACGCTGAGCGTGCAGCCGAGTTCCTTGAGCTTCGCCCCCGCACGCCCACCGACGTAGAGTGCCATCGCCCGGTCGTCCTTGTGGGCGATCTGGAAGATCGCGGTGCGGCGCCCGAAGCTGAGGCACATCGCGTTGAACGCCAGGTCGACGGGCTCGGGCTGCTCTCCCGCGATCCGGGCGAGGACGGTGTCGGCGGCGTGCGCCCCGAGGCAGCCGGCGACGTAGGCGCTCATCCGGAACGGCAGGCCGGAGGGGGCGGAGCAGTCCCCGGCCGCGACGATCCGCTCGTCGTCGACGCTGGTGAGCGTCTCGTCGGTGAGCAGCCGTCCGTCGGCGTCGGTGGTCAGCCCGCTGCGCGCGGCGAGGCCGGGGACGCCGAAGCCGGCGGTCCAGACGGCGAGTCCGCCGGTGACCGTGCGGCCGTCGGCGAGGCGGACGGTGTCCGCGGTCATCTCCGTGACCTTCGTGCCGGGCCCGTCCAGCACGGTGACCCCGAGGGCGGCGAACCGGCGGGCGGCCGAGCGCCGGGCCCTGGGGTGCAGGTACGGGCCGAGGAGCCCGCCGCAGACCAGCGTCACCGGGCGGCCGCCCTCGGCGAGTTCGGCGGCGGTCTCGATGCCGGTGGGGCCGGCGCCGACGACGGTGACGGGGACCCCGGCGGGCAGCGCCGCGACGGCGGCGCGCAGCTGCTCGGCGGCCTCCAGTTCGGCGACGTGGTGGGCGTGTTCGGCGACGCCGGGCACGTCGGGCCGGGCGACCGTGCTGCCGACCGCGTACACGAGGTGGTCGTAGCGGACGGTGCCGCCGGACGCCAGGGTCACCACGCGCGCGGGGGCGTCGATCCGGGCCACGGAGTCGACCACGCGCCGGGCCCGTCCGGTCAGCACCTCCTCGTACTCCATGACCGCGGGGTGGCTGCCGCCGACCAGCTGGTGGAGCCGGAGCCGGGGGACGAACGACGGACGGGGGTTGATCACCGTCACGGTCACGTCGTCGTGCCGGGTGAGTCGGTTGGCGGCCATGACCCCGGCGTATCCGCCGCCGATCACGACCACTTCGGTGGTGCGGCCCATGATGTCCCTCCTCCGTGCGCCCCGTCCTCAGGGGTGCGACTTCAAGACACCGCGGGGCCGTCGCCTGTGACAGGGGTGTGACGGGCATCACGGAGGCAGGGGTGGGGAGGGGGGCGGGAGGCGGCTCTGGGCCGGACGGGTGGTGTTCATCGGAAGAACTGCGCGGCGGCGGCGTCGCTCCGCCGAAACCCGGGCCCGGTACAGATCATGAGGAAGGTATGAAAAGCGCGCAACCCGAGAGGAACCATTCGGGAAGCGCTCAAAGCATCTGAACGCCGCGTACACGAAAGTGAGGGGCCATGGCCACCGCCAAGGTCAAGCAGTTCTGGACCGCCTTCATCTCCGTCCTCTTCGCCCTGCTCGCCTCCGTCGGCCTGGCGGCTCCCGCCGCCGCCCGGGGCCAGGCCCCGGTGACCCAGCCCGAGGAGCCGGCCGCCCCCGCCGCCCGTCCCGCCGCCGCGGAGCGCGCCGCGACCGTCGTGGCACAGCGGCAGGCGGAACCGTGGGCACCCGCCCGCCGCGGTTCGCTGCCGCCCACCATCAAGCAGCGGATCGGTGCCGAGGCGCACGGCTCCTCGCCCGCCGTCCGGCAGCTGCGCCCCGCCGCCCCGCTCGCGGCCGAGCCGGCGGCGCTGACGGAGCTGGCGCTCGCGACGGCAGCCTGAGGTGCGGGGAGACCACACCTCGCTCCCCGCACCTCAGGCCCCGCAGCCCGGACCGATCCACCCCGTGCAGACCGCCCTCGTACGGAACGACCCCAGGTCAGCGGCGCTCGTCGGGCTCCGTCGACTCGGTCTCCGTCTCCGCCTCGATCCCGGCCACGGTCCCGGTCTCGACCTCCACGTCGCTCCCGGCCTCCGTGACCACGCCCGAACCGGCCTCGGCCTCCGCGCCCGTGTAGACCTCCGACGCGGACGGCATGCCCGAGCCCTCGTCCACCTCCGTGGGAGCCGGCGGCTCGACCAGCCAGTCGGGGTTGGACTGCTTGTCCCACCACTTCCAGGCGGCGAACGCGCCGCCGACCAGCACGCCGAACACGGCGAGCCCCTTGACCAGACGCCCGGCCCTGGCCCGGCGCTCATGCTTCCTCACGATCTTCCGGACGTCGTCCGGCGTCACCTGGCCGCGCAGCGCGCACCAGGCGGCTTGCGTACGCGACCCGGCCTCCCCCAGGACGGGACCGGTCGCGGCGACCGCGTGCTCGACGCGCGGAACGGTGTAGTCCGTCACCTGATGGGCGACCGAGCGGGTCCGGGCCGCGGCGCGCTGCGCGGCCATGTCGACCCGCGGCGGCACGTGCGGCGCCACCCGCGCCGCGTACTGCGCGCGGGCCTGTGCACGGGCCTGCCGAGCGGCGCTCGACACCTTGGGTGCGAGCCGCGCCCGCGCCTCGTGCGCATAGTGCGCGGCCTGGTCCTTGGCCGTGCCGGCGTACGGCGCCACCACGTCCGCGGCGTGCAGGACGCTCTCCTTCGCCGAATCCGTAGCGGCGCGCACGCTGTCCATGCGAGTCACGGGTTCCTCCTCCTCGGTGGCGAGCGATGTCGGGTTTTCGCCTTTCCATCCTTTTCGGCATCATGCCTGCCGGAGCGCGGTCCGGCATGCGGGGCGGGCATCCGGGGCATGCGAGGGACGCGAGGCATGCCGACGGCCGTACCGGGGCATGCGAGGATCGACTCGCCAGAGCCGCCGGCGCGTGAGGCGTTCCGTTCCGCGGCGTGACGCACGATCAGGGAGGGGCGGACCGTGGCGATGCCGCACGCGATCCTCAAGACCAGCGCGGGCGACATCGAGGTGCGCCTGCTGCCGTTCCACGCGCCGAAGACGGTGCGCAACTTCGTCGAGCTCGCCTCGGGCGAGCGCGAGTGGACCCACCCGGGCACCGGCCGGGTCTCCTCCGACCCCCTCTACGACGGCACGGTCTTCCACCGCGTCATCGGCGACTTCATGATCCAGGGCGGCGATCCGCTGGGCACGGGCACGGGCGGCCCGGGGTACGAGTTCGCGGACGAGTTCCATCCCGAGCTGTGGTTCGACCGGCCGTACCTGCTGGCGATGGCGAACGCGGGGCCGGGCACCAACGGCTCGCAGTTCTTCATCACGGTCGGCCCGGCGACCTGGCTGAACCGCAAGCACACGATCTTCGGCGAGGTCGTGGACCCGAAGAGCCGGGCCGTCGTGGACGCGATCGCGGCCGTGCCCACCGACCCGCAGACCCAGCGGCCGCTGGAGGACGTGGTGGTCGAGTCCGTGGTGATCGAGCAGCGCTGACCGGGAAGGACGGGACCCCGCCCATGGACGCGCAGGCCGGACTCCAGCCCTGCTACCGCCACCCCGACACCGAGACGGGCATCCGGTGCGCCCGCTGCGAGAAGCCCATCTGTCCGCAGTGCATGGTCTCGGCCTCGGTCGGCTTCCAGTGCCCCGACTGCGTCCGCGGCGGGTCCGGCACCGGGCACGCGGCGGACGCGAACCGGCCGCGGACGCTGGCCGGCGGCCGGGTCCGGACGGACGACCGGCTGGTCACCAAGGTCCTCATCGGGATCTGCGCGGCCGTCTACCTGCCGGTGCTGATCCTCGGCGACCGGTTCGTGGACGAGCTGGTGCTGATCGGGTACGCGTACAACCCGCTGCTCGGCGAGGTCGTGGGCGTCGCGGACGGCGAGTGGTACCGGCTCCTCACCGCCACGGTGCTGCACCAGGAGCCGTGGCACATCCTCTTCAACCTGCTGGGCCTGTGGGTGATCGGCGGGATCGTCGAGCCCGAGCTGGGCCGGTCCCGGTACGCGCTGCTGTGCCTGATCACCGGCCTGGCGGGATCGGTCCTCGCCTACACGGTCGCGGCGCCGAACCAGCCCTCGCTGGGGGCCTCGGGCATCGTCTACGGCCTCATCGGGGCGTGGGTGGTGCTGGCCCGCCGGCGCCGTCAGGACATGCGGCCGGTGGCCCTCTTCGTGGCCCTGTCCCTGTTGCTGACATTCACCCGTCCGGGGATCTCCTGGGAGGCGCACGTGGGGGGACTGGTGGCCGGTCTCGTGCTGACGTACGTCCTCGTGCAGGCGCCCCGGGCCCGCCGGGAGCTGATCCAGTACGGCGCCTGTGGACTGCTGCTGCTGATCGAGGCGGGCGTGGTCGTGGCCCGTACGATGGCGCTCACCTGAGCGCAGAGGCCTGTGGACGAGCTGGGGAGAAGAGCTTTCCCCAGAGTTATCCACAGTGTGCGGCGGGTTCTCCCCACCACCCTGGGTGTGACGGAGCCCCCTGCCTCTGACCTGGGATTTCTCCCGGGAGGCAGGGGGTGTCCGTCGATACTGAGGCGGTCCTCGCGGTCATACCGGCGTCAACCCGGTGCGAGTTATCCACAGATCTTCGTAAGTTATCCAGTGCTGTGCACAACGCTGTGGATAAACTCTGGGGTGAGCTTGACGGCAGCCGGGCGGACCCGCTAAGCGCCCGTCGCCGCGGCTCGCTTCCCCGCCGCTACGGGCTCACTTCCACTGGGTGGAGACACCGAACCCGGCGGCGATGAAACCGAAGCCGACCACGATGTTCCAGTTCCGGATCGACTCGATCGGAAGCGAACCGTCGGTGACGTAGAAGACCACGATCCACACCAGGCCGATGGCGAACAGCGCCAGCATCACCGGAGCGACCCAGCTGCGGTTCGTCAGCTTGATGTTGGCGGCCTGCTTCGCCGGCGGCGGCGTGTAGTCGGCCTTCTTGCGGATCCGTGACTTCGGCACGAGGGACTCTCCTGTCGATGCGCTGCGTGACCGCGCAGGGAACTGTGGCTGGCGCCGGGATGTGACGTAGCAGCTCGACTGCGCCCCCCGGGCGTCCGTTAGCGTAGTGGTTCCGCGGCGCAGAAGGGGATCAGGGTACGTTGAGCAATTCCGCCGGCACTCCGGGCGAACCCCCCGCCGGACCGGGCCGCACCTCCAGGTGGCGCCCCGTCCGGCTGCTGACCCTTGCCGTCTTCGCCCTCGCCGGCCTGCTCTTCGTCACGAGCTTCAACACCGCCAAGGGCACCAACCTCCGCACCGACGGCTCCCTGCTGCGGCTCTCCGACCTCATCGAGGAGCGCAGCCACAAGAACGCCGGCCTCGACGAGACCACCGCCGCCCTGCGCGGCGAGGTCGACTCCCTGGCCGCCCGCGACGACGGCTCCACCGCCGCCGAGGACCGCAGGCTGAAGGCCCTGGAGGCCGCCGCGGGCACCGCCGAGGTCTCCGGCGCCGGCCTCACCGTCACCCTGAACGACGCCCCGCCCGGTGCCCAGGCCGCCCCCGGCTACCCCGAACCGCAGGCCAACGACCTGGTCATCCACCAGCAGGACCTCCAGGCCGTCGTCAACGCCCTGTGGGCGGGCGGCGCCGAGGGCATCCGCGTCATGGACCAGCGGCTCATCTCCACCAGCGCGGTCCGCTGCGTCGGCAACACCCTGATCCTCCAGGGCCGCGTCTACTCGCCCCCGTACAAGATCACCGCCGTCGGCGACCGGGGGAAGCTCGACAAGGCCCTCGCCGACTCGCCGGCGCTCCAGAACTACCAGCTCTACGTGAAGGCGTACGGGCTCGGCTGGAAGGTCGACGACCACAAGAACGTGACCCTCCCCGGCTACACCGGCGCCGTCGACCTCCACTACGCCGAGCCCGCCGCCTGAGCAGCGCCGCCCGAGCCCGGTTGTCCACAGGCTTCGGACAGCTTCCCCACGGCGCCCCCCGCGCCCCGTACTCTGGTGCCCGTAACGAACGGAAGGGGCGTCGGACGTCATGTACGGATGGATCTGGCGGCATCTGCCGGGCAACGCCTGGGTGAAGGCGCTGATCTCGGTCGTGCTGGTCCTCGCGGTCGTCTACGTGCTCTTCCAGTACGTGTTCCCCTGGGCGGAGCCTCTGCTTCCGTTCAACGATGTGACGGTGGACGGCCAGTGAGCGCGCGAATTCTCGTCGTCGACAACTACGACAGCTTCGTCTTCAACCTCGTGCAGTACCTGTACCAGCTCGGCGCCGAGTGCGAAGTGCTCCGCAACGACGAGGTGGAGCTGAGCCACGCGCAGGACGGCTTCGACGGCGTGCTGCTGTCGCCCGGCCCGGGCGCCCCCGAGCAGGCCGGCGTCTGCATCGACATGGTCCGGCACTGCGCCGCCACCGGGGTGCCGGTCTTCGGCGTCTGCCTCGGCATGCAGTCCATGGCCGTCGCCTACGGCGGCGTCGTCGACCGCGCCCCCGAGCTGCTGCACGGCAAGACCTCCCCCGTCCTCCACGAGGGCAAGGGCGTCTTCGCCGGCCTCCCCTCGCCGTTCACCGCCACCCGCTACCACTCGCTGGCCGCCGAACCGGCCGACCTCCCCGCCGAGCTCGAAGTGACCGCGCGGACCGAGGACGGCATCATCATGGGCCTCCGCCACCGCGAACTGCCCGTCGAGGGCGTCCAGTTCCACCCCGAGTCGGTGCTCACCGAGCACGGCCACCTGATGCTCGCCAACTGGCTGGAGCAGTGCGGAGACGAGGGAGCGGTCGGCCGGTCGGCGGGGCTCGCGCCGGTGGTGGGCAAGGCCGTCGCGTGACGACGGGCTCGCCGTGGTTCCGGCCCTCGGGGCAGCCGGGAGACGAGCCGATACCCGAGGAGCAGGGAGCCCCGCAGCCGTACGGGTACGGGCAGCAGGAGCCGTATCCCCACCCGTACCAGGAGGGGACGCAGCCGTACGCCCAGGCCCCGCACCAGGGCTACGAGGGCTACGACGGCGGGTACGCGGCCGACCGGGCGCCGTACGCGTACGGGACCCCGCAGGCTCCCCACGCCACCCCCGCCCCGCAGGCCCCGCGGGTGCCACACGCGCCGCACGTCCCCGAGGCCGCGCGGGAGGCCGCGTACGAGCCCATACGTGAGGCGTACGGGGCCGGGGAGACCCAGCAGCTGCCCGAGGTCGTCGAGGAGGCGCCGCGGCCCGTGGAGACCCTTCCCGGGCCGGGACGGGCCGAGCGGCGCCGGGCCGCCGCCAAGCAGGGCCGCGGGAAGCCCCGCAAGGCCGCCGCACCGGCCGCCGGAACCGGTGGCGACGCCCCGGCACGCCCCCTCACCCGCGTCGAGGCCCGCCGGGCCGCCCGCGAGGCGAAGGCGGCCAAGGACAGCGTCGGCGTCGTCGTCGGCGAGCTGTTCATCACCCTCGGCGTCGTCATGCTCCTCTTCGTCGCCTACCAGCTGTGGTGGACGAACGTCCTCGCCGGCCAGGAGACCAACCAGGCCAAGGAACGGATCGAGGACACCTGGGCCAAGGGCGAGTCCAAGCCGGACGTCTTCGCCCCCGGCGAGGGCTTCGCCATCATGCACATCCCCAAGCTCGACGTCGTCGTCCCCGTCGCCGAGGGCATCGACAAGACCAAGGTCCTCGACAAGGGCATGGTCGGCCACTACGGCGAGGGCAAGCTGAAGACCGCCATGCCCTCCGACAAGCAGGGCAACTTCGCGGTCGCCGGCCACCGCAACACCCACGGAGAACCGTTCCGCTACATCAACCGCCTCAAGCCCGGCGATCCGATCGTGGTCGAGACCCAGGACGCCTACTACACCTACGCGATGGCGAGCATCCTGCCGCAGACCGCGCCCTCCAACATCGCCGTCATCGACCCGATCCCCAAGGGCTCCGGCTTCACCGAACCCGGCCGGTACATCACCCTGACCACCTGCACGCCCGAGTTCACCAGCACCTACCGCATGATCGTCTGGGGAAAGCTGGTCGAGGAACGGCCGCGCAGCAAGGGAAAGCCGAGCGCGCTCGTAGGCTGAGACCCCACACCTCCAGAAGGGACGAGGGCCGACCCAGTGTCACGTGCGCGCAACCGGATCGCCGGGATCATCAGCGTCTTCGGTGAACTCCTCATCACAGCCGGCCTCGTGCTCGGACTCTTCGTCGTCTACTCGCTGTGGTGGACGAACGTCCTCGCCGACCGCGCCGCCGACAAGGAAGGCGCCCAGGTCCGCGGCGAATGGGCCGACCAGGGACCCGGTGCCCTCGACACCAAGGGCGGCCTCGGCTTCCTGCACGTCCCCGCCTTCGGCGGCGACGAGATCCTCGTGAAGCGCGGCACGGAGAGCTCCGTCCTCAACAACGGCGTCGCCGGCTACTACACCGAGCCGGTCAAGTCCGCCCTTCCGCAGGACGAGGAGGGCAACTTCACCCTCGCCGCCCACCGCGACGGCCACGGCGCCAAGTTCCACAACATCCACAAGCTGAAGAACGGCGACCCGATCGTCTTCGAGTCCAAGGACACCTGGTACGTCTACAAGGTGTACAAGACCCTCCCGGAGACCACGAAGTACAACGTGGACGTCCTCCAGCCGGTCCCGAAGGAGTCCGGGAAGACGAAGCCCGGCCGGTACATCACCCTCACCACCTGCACCCCGATGTACACCTCGGACTACCGCTTCATCGTCTGGGGCGAACTGGCCCGCACCGAGAAGGTCGACGCGAACCGCACCCCGCCGGCCGAACTCCGCTGAGCCGCGAGCGACAGAAGGGGAGAGCCCCGGATTCCTGTACCTGTGACAGGACTCCGGGGCTCTCCCCTTCGTACGCGCGAGGCGGGGCTAGTGACCTGAGTCGGAGATTCGTCGTTAGTTGGGCATGAGTCGTCCGGGTCCGAAGATTCCGCCGTTGTCTGTCACTGATGCCCAGAGGGCGG